>CALDMA010000072.1 GCA_937915075.1 uncultured Oscillospiraceae bacterium | reverse complement strand
TGGCTGTCTCGGTGGGCCTTGCGATGATCCGCGTGCTGACCGGCATCTCCATCTTCTATCTGCTCGTGCCGGGCTACGCCGTCGCCATCGCGCTCTCGTTCTTCGTGCCGAAGCTCTTCACCGCCATCGCGTTCGACTCCGGCGGCGTGGCATCCGGTCCCATGGCGACGACCTTTCTGCTGCCCTTTGCGATGGGGGCGTGCTCGGCGGTCGGCGGCAATATCGTGACCGACGCCTTCGGCGTGGTCGCCATGGTCGCCATGACGCCGCTCATCACCATTCAGGGGCTTGGACTGCTCTATCGCCTGCGCACGAGGCGCGGGACGGCAGAGAGCGTGCCCGCGGTCTCCGGCGACGCCTTCGCCGCGCTGGACGACCTTGCCATCATCGACCTGTAAGGAGGGTGCAGCATGAGTGAATTATCCATGATGGTCACCATCACAGAACGCAGCAGGCTCACGACCTTCCTCTCGTTCTACCGCGAACGGCAGGTGCCTGTCCAGTTCATCTCGCTGGCCCTCGGCACGGCGAGCAACGAAACGCTCAGCTACCTCGGTCTCGAGCGCAGCGACAAGTGCGTGTTCGCGAGCTTCGTCACCGACGAGAAATGGGAGGAGCTGCGCCGCGGCCTGCGCCGCGAGCTGCAGATCGACGTGCCCGGCATGGGCATCGCCTTTACGGTCCCGCTCAGCTCCATCGGCGGGCGGCGTGAGCTGCAATTCCTGACCGAGCACCAAAACTACCAAAAGGGGGAGGAATCCACCATGAAGGACACGAAATACGAGCTTCTGGTCGTCATTGCCAACCATGGCTACAGCGATCTGATCATGGACGCGGCCCGCGGCGCGGGCGCGGCGGGCGGCACGGTCATCCACGCCAAGGGCACCGGCATGGAGGGCGCGGAAAAATTCCTCGGCATCTCCCTCGCCGCCGAGAAGGAAATGATCTACATCGTCGTCCACCGCGACAAGCGCAACGAGATCATGTCCGCTATCATGCGCGACGCGGGCATGGAGAGCAAGGCGAAGTCCATCTGCTTCACCCTGCCCGTCTCCGCCACGGCGGGCCTGCGGCTCATCGAAGAGGACTGAGCCGCCGCACACGATCAAAAAAGAGGTTGGAAAGCCAAGCGGCTTTCCAACCTCTTTATTCTTTGAGCAGCTTCATACGCTCGCGGTGGTCCGGCAGGATGCTGCCGAGCAGGGCGTAGAAGCCCGGGCCGTGATCATGGTGCGCGATGTGGCAGAGCTCATGCACCACCACGAGGTCAATGGCCTCGTCGGGGTACTGCATGAGCCGCCAGGAAAAGCAAAGGCTGTTTTTGCTGTTACAGCTCCCGAAGCGCGTTTTCGCGCCGGTGATCCTCACGCCGGTGGGTGTCAGCCTGGTCACGCGACTCCAATATGCCACGCGCCGCGGCAGCTCGGACCTCGCGCGGGCTATGAGCGCTTCGCGCTCGGCGTCCGTCGGCTCGGGATGCGCGGCAAGGCGTTCCGCCTGACGCGCGCGGGCACGGGCGAGCCACGCTTCGTGCGCGGTAACAAAGGCGTCGATCCTCTCCGCGCCGAGCCTCAGCGGCGCGTGGACGACCACCGTGCCGTCGCGCTTCAGCTCCATCGAAAGCGTCCGCCGCCGCGAGCGGACGAGCGTATAGTCCGTCATTCGCCGAGGTAGGTAAAGCGGCGGTAGGTCTTGCCGTCGCGCTCGACGATCTCGTTCCACATCGCGGCGGGGCGCACCCACAAGCCGAACTCCCCATAGAGCGCGCGGTAGACGACCATATCCTCTAAGGTTTCGCTGTGCTTCGCAAGGCCGACGACCTCGTATTCGTTGCCCTTGAAGTGGCGGTAGCGGCCTAATTTGATGGGTTCCATATTCTTTCCTCCTTTATGCGTCACATTCCTCAAGATAGCATTTGCGGGCGCTGCGCAGCGCGTAGAGCGCGCAGACGGCGAGCCACAGCTCGACCGGGAAAAGCTGCTTAATATAGCCGAACTGGTAGAGCGCGGCAGGCATGTCGAAAATCGCGTGCAGGCCGACGGCGAAGGCGAGATAACCGCGCTTCGCGCGGCTCCGCGCCGCGGCGAACACAAAAACGGAGAGCGAGATGTGCAGCAGCATCGCGCTCACGCGCTCGAGGCAGGCGAGCAGGCAGTAACCGACGGTGTATTTGCCGAAGGAGGCGGCAAGGGTCTGCACCGCCTCCATACTGCCGGCGAGCTTTAAGAGCGCGTCCGTGTCGCCCGCGTTCCAATAAAGGGCGGACACAAAATAGAGCGCCAGCGACACGGCGGTAATGGATATTGCCTCGATGCCGCCGTGGCCGATGCCCGCCGTGACGGCGGCGGCACGACCGTCATAACGGCGCATGACGGTCTTATACATGCAAAAGCGTCCGCACTCCTCGAAAATGCCCGCCGCCAGCGCGCCGTAGAGCATATACAGCCACGGACTGCTCAGGATCACGCGGGAAACGGCGTTGTCGGAGAGGATGCAGAGGTAGTGCAGCCCCGTCTCCAGACCCCGCGCGAAGAGGAGAAAGGTCAGCGCGCCCCAGAGCGCGGGCAGCAGGCGTACGCGCTCGGTCCTGCGCCACCAAATCAGAATGCCGATGGGCAGCAGAACGCAGAACGCCGCGGCCGCGCCCATCGCAATGAGCGACGAGGTCGGAACGGTCATTGCGCTCCCCCCTTCTCATGGCGGCGGTAGTAGAGATAGGAATACAGCACCGGAATGCCCACCGCCAGCGCAAGGAGAACAACGGTCACCGTCGGCCCATGCAGCTGCCAAAACGCGGACACGACCATCAGCAATCCCGCAGCGACCCAAACAAAACCCGCGACGCGGTGCGTGCGATTCCAGTTCTCCTCGCTCGCAAGCGTCCACGGCAGCTTGATGCCCATGGTGCGGTTCCGCCGGAGCTTCGGCAGGTAGTTGCCGAGGATAAGGAACAGCAGTCCCACGAACACCGGCGCCACGGTGCCGACGTGCATCTCATAGCCCAGTCCCGTGCCGAGCGTAAGCGCTCCGCCGAGCAGCGAGACTGCCGGACAGAACCACAGCATCACCGCCCGCAGCACCGGATTCACATTCTTCCGCTTTGTGTCGCGGCTCTCGGCGTAGGAGCAGACGAGATGCAGCGCCAAAATCAGCAGCGGCAGACCGAACACCGCGGAGGCGCGCGGCGCCCAGCCGTTCGCCGTTCCGTCGAAGCCCCAATGCGTTGCCATCGTCTCCGGCAGGCGCGGGTAGAGAATGACGCCCGCCAGCAGCGGCAGCAGGCAGACCGCCGAGGTCAGCAGTAGCTCTTTTTTGTTTGCCTTCATGGTTCCTTCTCCCCTTTCAGATCCTGTAACCACAGCAGCACCTCCTCGAGCACCGAGGCGTTGAGGCTGTAGTAGATAAAATTCTTCTCGCGGCTTTCAAAGATAAGTCCCGCCTTCTTGAGCTGGGCGAGGTGGTAGGAGACCGTCGCCGCCGTCATGTCGAAGCGGCTCGCGATGTCACCCGCGGTCATGCGCCCGCCCTTGAGCAGGTTCAGTATCTCGCGCCGCACGGGATCGCCCAGCGCCTTCATGGTTTCGCTCAGGCCCACGCCGCTCACCTCCTTCACGGTATTTAGAATATTTTCTAAATAGAGAGTAGCACCATCCCGCCGGAATGTCAAGCGGTATTTAGAAGAATTTCTAAATACCGCTTTGCAGAAAGGGAGCCGTCCCCGGCGGAGAACGGCTCCCTTGATCTCGCTTTTACTGCTTTGCGCCCGCGAGCAGGTCGATGCCCATGGTGTAGCTCTCGAAGCCGTGGCCTCGGATCTGCGCGATGCAGACCGGCGCGGTGACGGAGAGATGGCGGAACTCCTCGCGCTTTTCAATGTCGGAGATGTGGACCTCCACCACCGGAATGGTGATGGCCTTGATGGCGTCGCGGATGGCATAGCTGTAGTGCGCGTAAGCGCCGGGGTTGATGACGATGCCGTCGAACATGCCGTCGGCCTCCTGAATGGCGTCGATGATCGCGCCCTCGTGGTTGGACTGGAAGCACTCGACCGCGATGCCGCGGCTCTGGGCGTGGGCGTAAATGCGAGCGCAGAGGGCGGCGTAGTCCTCGCGGCCGTAGATATCCGGCTCGCGCTTGCCGAGCAGGTTCATGTTCGCGCCGTTGATGACCAGAATTTTCATGGTGTTTTCTCCTCTCCGTCTGCGCTTATTTGCCCTGCCGGGCAAGGAACGCGCGGTACTCCACGCTCTTGCGGTAGTAAAGCTCGCTGTTTTCCAGGCAGGACGCCTTCTGCTTGTCGTTCAGGGGCTTTGCGACCACAGCGGGAGAGCCGACGAGCAGGCTGCCCGCGGGCGCGTCCATCTTTCCGGTGACGACCGCGCCGGCGGCAATGATGCAGTCGTCGCCGATCCTCGCGCCGTCGAGCACGATGGCGCCCATGCCGACGATCACGCGGTCGCCGACCGTCGCGCCGTGGACGATGGCGCCGTGGCCGACGGATACATCGTCGCCGAGGGTGCAGAGGTTGTGGATCACCGCGCAGTCCTGAATGTTGCAGCGCCTGCCGATCTTGATGGGCTGCAGCTCCGCGCGGCAGACGCTGTTGAACCAGAAGGCGGTGCCCTCGCCGATGGTCACATCGCCGCAGACCACCGCGCCGGGCATGACAAGGACGTTCTCGTCCGTTTCAATGGGCTTGAAATTCATCGTGTTCTCCTCCGTTTTTCTCTGTATCTGCGCCCTTACAGGGCAAAATTTCCGCTGCGGAACACCGGCAGCTCGCGGCCGTCGTGCGTCGTGCCGGTGATAGAGAGGTCGGCGGTGCCGACCATGAAATCGACGTGCGTGAGCGAGTGGTTCAGCCCATGGGCATCCAGCTCCTCGCGCGTCATCCGCTCACCGCCGGCGATGCACTCGGGGTACGCCTCGCCGAAGGCGAGGTGGCAGGAGGCATTCTCGTCGTAGAGCGTGTTGTAGAACAGCAGACCGCTATTGCGGATGGGGCTGTCGTAGGGCACCAGCGCGACCTCGCCGAAATAGCGCGCGCCGTCGTCTACCGCGATGGCGGCATTGAGCACGTCCTCGCCGCGCGAGGCCTTAGCCTCGACGATGCGGCCCTCCCTCACGGTGAAGCGGATATCCTCGATGATGCTGCCGTTGTTCACCAGCGGCAGCGCCGCGCAGACCGTACCGTTGACGCCGGTCCTGAGCGGCGCGGTGAAGATCTCCTCGGTGGGCAGGTTGGCGACGAAGCCGACGCCCGCGGGCGTTTCGGAATTGCCCGCCGCCCAGAGATGATCGTCCGGCAGCTCGATGGTGAGGTCGGTGCCGAGGGAATTGGTGTAGTGCAGGCTCTTGAAGCGCAGCGCGTTGAGCTTTTCCTTGCGCGCGGTCAGCAGCGCGATGTGCTCGCGCCAGCGTGCCTCGGCGTTTCCGTCGCCGGTGACGCGCACGGTTTTCAGGATCGCGTCCCAGAGCGCGGCGACCGCGCCGCTCTCGCTCCGGTCGGGGAAGACCTTCCTCGCCCACGCGGCGATGGGCGCGCCCGCGACGCACCACGGAAAGCCGTTCGCCATTTGGAGCCGGTCGAAGGTCTCGCGCTCGGCGGACGAGGTACGCTGCGCGGCGACGAGCCGCGCGGGCGAAACGCCCAGCAGCGTTTCGGGGTCCTCCGCGTCGATGCGCAGATAGGCCGCGCCCTCGTTGGCGTAGTCGGTAAAGAACGCCTTGCGCCACGCGCGCGGCGTTTCAAAGGCGGCATCCTGCGCGCGCAGAAAGCGCTCGCGGGTGATAAAGTCGTCCGTCCAGTTCAGCACGACCTCGCCCGCACCGAGGTCATAGGCCGCCGACGCGCACAGCCGCGCGAACGGCGCACACTCCACGGGAGACGAGAGAATGAGCGTCTGCCCCTTTTGCAGGTTCAGTCCGACGGAAACGATCAGATGCGCGTATTCGCGCAGCTTTTCTTCCACAAAAATACCTCCTTGGAAATTGGATACGCTTGCCCTGCGGTGCTTTTCATGGGAATAGGATACCACGCCACGCCGCGCTTGAAAAGGGGAAATTCGGCAGCAAAGCCAAAACGCTCAGATGCCCAGCAGGAGCGAAGCAAAGCGAAAATAGATGATCAGGGATATGGCGTCCACGATGGTAGAGATGAACGGCGAGGCCATGACCGCAGGGTCAAGCCCGATCCTTTCGGCGAGGATCGGCAGTGAGCAGCCGACGAGCTTGGCAAAAAAGACAACGAACACCAGCGTCAGGCACACGACAAGCGCCACCGTGGGCGTGACCGCCGTGTTGTGCAGCAGCGTGCGGTCCACGAGCATCATCTTCACAAAATTCGCGCCGCCGAGGCAGGCGCCGCACAGCAGCGCCACGCGCAGCTCCTTCCAGATGACATGGCCGAGGTCGGAAAACTCCACCTCGTCGAGCGAGAGCGCGCGGATCACGGCGGTGCTCGCCTGCGTGCCGCTGTTGCCGCCCGTGCCGGTGAGCATCGGAATGAAGGAATTGAGCACAATGCAGGCCGCCAGAGCCGTTTCGTAATGGTTGAGGATAATGCCGGTGAAGGTCGCCGAGAGCATGAGGATGAGCAGCCACGGGATACGCGCCTTCCATGTTTCCAGCACACCGGTCCTGAGATAGGGCTTGTCCGAGGGCAGCATGGCCGCCATCTTTTCAAAGTCCTCCGTGGTCTCCTCCTCCATGACGTCGATGGCGTCGTCGACGGTGATGATGCCGACGAGCCGGTTTTCCTTATCGACGACCGGCAGAGCGATGAAGTTGTACTTTGAGAAGGTCTGCGCCACGTCCTCCTTATCCTCGAGCGTGGTGACGGAGATCACGTTGGGGTCCATGATATCCTCGATGCTGTCGTCCTCGTCGGAGAGGAGGATTGTACGCAGGGAAACGATACCGAGCAGCTTGCGCGCGGGGTCCACCACATAGCAGACGTTGATGGTCTCCTTGTCCGTGCCGGTGCGGCGGATGCGCTTGAGGGCGTCCTCGACCGTCATGTCGCGCTTGAGGTCGACGAACTCCGTCGTCATCAGCGAGCCGGCGGTATCCTCGGGATATTTGAGAATTTCATTGATGCTCTTGCGGGTGTCGGGGTCGGCGTGCTTCAAGATACGCTTGACCACGCCCGCGGGCATCTCCTCGACGATATCGACGGCGTCGTCGAGATACAGCTCGTCAAGCACTTCCTTCAGCTCGGTGTTGGAAAAGCCGCGGATGAGCATTTCCTGTACATCCGGCTCCAACTCGACGAACAGCTCTGCCGCCGGCTCCTTGGGCAGCAGGCGGAACAGCAGCGGCAGCATCTCCTCGGGCAGATCGTCGAACAGGTCGGCGATATCGGCGGGCTCCAGCTCGACTAAAATGTCGCGCAGCGCCTTATACTGCTTTCGGCGGGTCATCTCCTCTATTTCCTCCAGCAGCTCGTCGCGGCGTTCTTCAAAATCGATCATGCGCTGTTCCTCCTTTCTCCAAAGCTGACCGGCGCGGGCCAAGGGATAAAAAAAGCCCGCAGGCCTTCCTCCGGTACCAAGGCTGCGGGAGCGACAATGACAAAAATCGCGCTTTGCGATCTTCCCTACCGTTCAAGCTTTAGCATCATCAGGCGGTGAAACTGCGTTAGATGGCACCTTGGTTTCGATGCCAACTGTTCAAACCCTCGCATCGTGTCTCCACGACTCTGCGGCAGCAGTCCATATCCTGATGGTAGCCTTACCTACCGGACGAATATTTATTTACTTTATTATAGTATGCGTTTTTCCCTTCCTTGTCAAGCGTTTTCCCGATTTTTCCGGCCCGTTTTCCCCGCCGCGGCGGCGCGGAAATCTTTCTCTTTCCTTTTCGGGCTTGCTGTGCTATAGTAATGTTGTTTTCATAGGGCTTCGTGAAGAATGAACAGGGCGGAGGTGAGCGGGATTTGCTCGAGCGCGTGATGCACAACCGGTTTTTTCGCGGCACGGCGCTGTTCGTGCGCCGCTACTTTGACCACCGCGTGGGCCGCGACAGCGCGGCGCTGACGTATTACCTGCTCTTTGCGATGTTCCCGCTGCTCATCTTCCTGAGCAACCTCGTCGGCTTCTTCGCCGTGGACATCGAGGGCTTCCTGCGCCAGCTCGGCACCATCATCCCCGCCGAGGTGCTGGACCTGCTGATCCAGTACCTGCGCTACGTTTCGCGCGTATCGAGCCGGACGCTGATGACCTTCAGCCTGATCTTTTCCATCTGGTTCCCGATGCGCGCGGCCAACGCGCTGCTGCTGAGCGTGCGCAAGGCCTACGGCATGGGGCGTCCCACGCAGTTCCTCCGCCATCAGGCCAAGGTGTTCCTTTACACCATCTGCCTGATCCTCACGATCCTGCTCTCGCTGGTACTCGTGACGGTGGGCCGCAGCGTGCTGAACCTCTGCGCGGACTACTTCCATTTCAGTGCCATCCTGACCGACGGCTTCATTGAGCTGTGGTCGACGCTGCGCTTCGTGTTCCTCGGGTGTATCGTCTTTCTCGCGCTCGCCGTGCTCTACGGCCTCGCGCAGGAGACGCGGAGCGTCCACTATGTCTGGCCCGGCGTGCTCTTTTCGCTCGCGGCCTGGATGATCCTCTCGCTGCTCTTCTCACTTTACGTGGAAAACGCGGCGAACTATTCCGTCATCTACGGCTCCATCGGCGCCATCATCGTGCTGCTGCTGTGGCTGTATCTCTCGGCGACCATGATGATCATGGGCGCGGAATTTAACAGTGTTCTGATGGAAATGAAGACCGCGCACGGCTGAGGCGCGCGGATACAAAGGCTATTACGCGCCGCGCGGTGCGCGGCAGAACGGAGAACAAGGCATGAAGATCATCATTGTCGGATTGGGCAAGGTCGGCTACGCCATTGCCCAGCAGATGGTCGGCGAGGAGCACGACCTGATCCTGGTGGACGAGAGCGCCGCCGTGATCGAGCACGCCGACGCCACGCTCGACGCCATGTGCGTCGAGGGCAACGGTGCGTGCGCGAGCGTGCTGCTGCGCGCCGGTGTGCGCGACGCCGACCTGGTCATCGCCGCCACGGCGGACGACGAGGTGAACCTCGTCTGCTCGCTGATGGCGAAAAAGCTGGGCGCCAAGCACACGGTCGCCCGCGTGCGCAACCCCGAATACTTCCGCGACGCGCCGATCCTGCGCCGCGAGATCGGTCTGGACATGATCATCAACCCCGAATACGCCGCCGCGCAGGAGATCGCGCGCATCCTGCGCGTGCCCGCCGCGTTCAGCGTGGAGAGCTTCGCCCGCGGCACGGTGGAGCTCATCGGCTTCCAGATCACCGAGCAGGACGGCATGGCCGGCAAGAGCCTGATCGAATACAACAAGCTCCACCCCAACGCGCTGCTGCTGTGCGCGGCCAAGCGCGGCGGCGAGGTGCTGGTGCCGAACGGCCACTTTGTGCCCCAGGCCGGCGACCGCGTCTACGCCATCGGCACACCGACCGAGACCGCCCGCGTGCTGCGCAGCATGGGCCGCGACACCTCGCCCATCCGGCAGCTGAGCGTGGTCGGCGGCGGGCGCATCACGCTCTACCTCGCCTGGGCGCTCGATGGCATGGGAATGCACATCACCATCGTCGAGCAGAACGAGGAAAAATGCATGGCGATCGCCGAGAAGCTGCCGAAGGCGACCATCCTCCACGGCGACGGCACAGACCATGACCTTCTTGAATCCGAGGGCATCTTCGACGCGGACGCCTTCGTTTCCCTCACGGGGCGCGACGAGGAGAATCTGCTCATGGCGCTCACCGCGAAGGACGCCGGCGTCGTCAAGGTCCTGCCGAAGATGTCGCGCCCGAACTACACCGCGCTGGTGCACGACCTCGGTATCGACACCGTCATCTCCCCCAAGGACGTGACGGCCAGCCAGATCTCCAGCTACGTCCGCGGCCTCGCCAACTCGCAGGGCAGCGCCGTGGAGAGCCTGCATAAGATCCTCGGCGGCGCGATGGAGGCGGTGGAATTCACCGCGACCGGCGCGACGCACTTCCTCAATACGCCCCTCAAGGACCTGAACTTCAAGCCGGGGCTGCTGGTCGCCGCCATCGTCCACGGCGGCAAGCTCATCATTCCCGGCGGCCATTCCATCATTTCGGAGGGCGACCGCGTGATCGTAGTGGCAAAATCCCTGTTCCTCAAGGACCTCAACGACATTCTGGTCCGTTGATCCGCTGCACGGAGGAAGGCGCGACATGAACAAAAAGCTCATTTTCAAAATTCTCGGCATCATCCTGGGCATCGAGGGCGTATCCCTGCTCATTCCCTTTGTCATCGCGCTCGTCTGCGGGGAAAATACCGCCGCCTTCGGCGTCACCGCGCTGCTCTGCCTTGCGGTCGGTCTGCCGCTGAGCCGTCTGCGCACGGCCAAATCACGCCTGCAGAACCGCGACGGCTACGTCGCCGTGGCACTCGGCTGGATCGTTCTGTCCGCCTTCGGCGCGCTGCCCTATGCGCTCAGCGGCTGCTGCGGCTATGTGGACGCGCTGTTCGAGACCGTCTCCGGCTTCACGACGACGGGCGCCACCATCTTCGGCGCGCCGGCCTCGCTGCCGCACGGCATCCAGTTTTGGCGCGCACTGACGCAATGGCTCGGCGGCATGGGCGTTCTCGTCCTGCTGCTCGCGCTGATGCCGAAGCTCGGCGAGGGCAGCGTCAACCTGATGAAGGCCGAAAGTCCCGGCCCCATCTCCTCCAAACTGCTGCCGCGCACGAACGACACAGCCAAAATGCTTTACAGCATCTACATCCTTCTCACGGCGGCGGAAACGCTCGCGCTCCGCATCGCGCGGATGCCGTGGTTCGACGCGGTGACCACCGCGCTTACGACCATCTCGACCGGCGGCTTCTCCGTCCGCAACGAAAGCGTCGCCTACTACCAGTCCTCGGCGGTCAACTGGATCATCGTGGTCTTCATGTTCGTCTCATCGGTCAATTTTACGCTCTTGTTTCTGGCCGGTACACGGCGCTGGCGGGAGGTCCTGCACAGCGACGAGCTGCGCGTCTACTCCGGCATCGTGTTCGGCTCGTCCGCGCTCATCGCGCTCGATCTTGTTCTCAAAACGGGCCGGTCCGTCGGCTCCGCCATTGAGCATGCGGCCTTTCAGGTCACAACGCTCATTTCCACCACCGGCTACTGCACAGAGGATTTCGACCGCTGGCCGCAGTTCAGCCGCCTTGTGCTGCTCGTTGTGATGTTCGCCGGCGGCTGCGCCGGCTCGACCGCCGGAGGCATCAAGGTCTCGCGCATCGTGCTGCTCTTCAAGGGGCTCAAGCGCGACCTGCGCCGCATCCTGCACACGCGCGAGGTGCGTCCCATCACGCTCGACGGGCAGCGCGTGGAAGAGGACACCATCTCCTCCGTTTCCCTCTTCTTCTTTGCCTACATGATCATCCTCTTTTTCTCTGCGCTGATCGTCTCGCTCGACGAGCTGGATTTCACCTCCGCCTTCACGGCATCCCTGACCTGCATCAGCAACGTCGGCCCCGGTCTCGGGCTCGTCGGTCCGACGTGCAATTTCGGTTTTCTCTCGCCGCTCTCGAAGCTCGTGCTTTCGTTCACGATGCTCCTCGGGCGGCTGGAGATCATGCCCCTGCTCGTGCTGTTCCTGCCGTCCGTGTGGCGGAAAAAATAAATCTGTGCCAAAGCCGCTCCCACGGGGGCGGCTTTTCTCCGCAAGTTTTGGTTGACAACTGTATACCTTTCTGCTATGCTGGGCTCAGATAGGTATACAGCTGTATACCGAAAGGAGGAATGTCCCGTGTCCTGCAATCTGACCGACGCGGAGTGGAAGCTGATGCACCGTCTCTGGGAGCAGTCCCCGCAGACCATCACGCAGCTCACCGCCGCGCTCTCCGCCGAGACCGGCTGGGAGAAGCACACCGTCATCACAATGCTCACACGGCTGGAAGCCAAGGGCGCGGTGCGCCACGAAGTTGGCGGGCGCGCCAAGCAGTTCTACCCCGCCATCAAACAGAGCGACGCCGCCCGCGCCGAGACCGAGAGCTTTCTCGGCAAGGTCTACGGCGGCAGTCTGGGGCTGATGATGAGCGCCATGGTCGAGGGCCGCGCGCTCACACAGGAAGACATCGACGAGCTGACCGCCATTTTGGAGCAAGCGGGAGGGGGCGCGAAATGAAAGAGATCCTTTTGACTTCCTCGGCTTTGATCCTTGCACTGCTGGCGCTGCGGCGGCTGTTCCGCCGCACCATCACGCGCCGGATGCAGTACGCGCTCTGGCTTCTGGTGCTCGTGCGGCTGCTCGTGCCGGTGAACGTCGGCACACTGACGCACAATGTCCTTACCGCTGCCGCGCCGGTGCAGACCGCCGTGGAGGAGCGGCTGGACACCCCTGTGCTGTACGTTCAGGACGGCACGGAGCGGCGCCCCGCGCAGCTTATAGACGGCAACATGCCGCAGGGCGAGCCGTCGGCTCCGCCGTCCGGCGCAACGCAGACCGTCCCCGCCGACGAATCCTACACCGTGACGCCGACTTACCGGACCGTCACATTGTCCGAGGCGCTCACCTGCGTCTGGTACGCCGGAATGGCCGGCGTGGGCGCGTGGTTCCTTTTCACCAACCTGCGCTTCGCCCGCGCGCTGCGCAAAGCGCGCACGCCTTACGCCGTCGAGGGCTGCCGCTATCCGGTCTATCTCGCGCCGGAGCTGCCCTCGCCGTGCCTGTTCGGCG
>CALDMA010000071.1 GCA_937915075.1 uncultured Oscillospiraceae bacterium | reverse complement strand
AACAATTAGTATATCACAAGCGCGAGGAAAGCAAACATATAATTTAGCTATATTTAAGAAACGCTTTGAAAGGATGGGTGAAAGCTGATATTTCTGCCCTTATAAACAACCAGAGGTCAGGTGTTCGAGTCACCCCACCAGCTCCAAGCACCACACTCTATTCGAGTGTGGTGCTTTTTATATTCAAACCGCATTACCTTGAAAGGCCGGAGTGTCACAGGACGCTCCGGCTTTTCGCATTGTTGCGGGAGGAACTACAAGATGAAATACGGACCTGATAGACGCCGTTCCCCGCTCCTTGCAAAGTGGGCGTGGGGGCTGCACGGTGCTGTCCCAAAATCGTCCATTGTTAAGCCAAAAGTCCTTGCCGTCGAGAAATATTGCGGTCAAACCGTGCTATGGGTATTGTCACAAAGAACAAAAATACATCGCTGCGCTCTGCGCGTCGCGCCGCCTCCTTTTATCGATATTTTGAGCAGAGCATACTGCCTATCGATATTGTCAAGAGGGAAAAGCGAAAAGCCGTTGACAATGCAGCGGCGGCAGGATATCCTGTAAATGTAGAAGCCTGTATTTTGCTTGCGCGAAATTTGCAAGATATATGATAGAGGAGGTATGCAGAATGAAAAACGAAGAGAAAATCAAAGAGACCATCGGCAAAGCGGCAAAGGGCATCGGGGATGCGGCGACGGCTGCGGCGGGAAAGACGGGCGAGCTGGCCGCCGCGGCGAAAGAGAAGATCGTTGACGTTGTGGATGTGAATGGAAACGGCGAGATCGACCTGGAGGATTTTATCATTCTCGCTCTGAGAACGCCGGATCCGCGTGGACCGCGCGAAATTTCTTCAGAAGCAGTTTGAGAAAAATCATCCGCAGAGCGTGATCGATGATGCGATCAGGCACAATCCGGCCCATGCGGGGATCGATTCCGCAGAGATCGGGAAGATCGCGGATGAGGTGATCAAATATGAGCGCAACTGCGTCTCCGGAATTTCCGCGGCGCTCGGCATCCCGGGCGGCGCGGCCATGGTGGCGACGGTTCCGGCTGATATGGTGCAATATTATGGGTATATGCTTCGCGCGGCACAAGAGCTGATGTACCTTTATGGCTTTCCGGAGATCGACGCGACGGAACGGGAGGGCGTTTTTGATGCCGAGACGATGAATGTTCTGACGCTCTGCCTTGGGGTCATGTATGGGGTGTATCAGGCAAATGTTGCGTTAAAGGCGATGGCTGCGGCGCTTGGAAGGGGCGTGGAGAAAAAGCTGCTGGCGATGGCGTTGACCAAAGGGACCTTCTACCCCATGGTAAAGAGCGTATTGAAATGGTTTAACGTCAACCTGACGAAAAAGGTTTTTGCCGGTTTCTTTAAGAAGGCCGTACCAGTCGTTGGCGGTGTGGTCGGCGGAGGGATCACCTATCTATCCTTTAAGCCGTGCTGCGACCGGCTGAAAGCGTCTTTGCACGATACGCTTTTGAGCAACCCAAAGCATCATACGACGGAGGAAGAACGGCAGATGGTGGATGAAATGCTGGCGCAGGATGTCGAGTATGTGGAAATGACCTGAAAGAGAAGGGAGCGCTGTCCCTGCAGGACAGCGCTCCCTTCTTCGCAAGCTGTCTTAATCAAATTCGCATAGAAGTTTTCGCGAGCGGTATTCTGAGCGTTTCCGCTGTTCATCAGGAAGGTGCGGACGGCAGCTTATGAAAGGGCTGCGGGTGTCCGCTTCTGGCCCGCGCGGATCGCCATGCCGACCGCAAAGCCGGTGACCGCGGGCAGCAGCCAGCCAAGGTTTTTATCGAACAGGGGAAGGTGCGCGGCGGCGAAAGCGATGGGCGCGTCCAAATGGAGCGCGGCCTGCACCGAAGCGGGCAGCGTTTTCATGCAGTCGAAAATGGCGGCGGCCCATGTGCCGATCATGGTCGCGATGTAAACGGTGCGGTCATGCGCGAAGAATTTGCCGAGGAAGGCGAGGAGAATGAGCGCGATCGCCGGAGGATAGATGAGCATGAGCATGGGAATGGAGTATTCAATAATGGCGCTCAGCCCGATGTTCGACACGGCAAAGGAAAACACCGTGAAGAGAATCGCCCAGCTGCGGTAGGAGATCCTTCCGTTCGTCATCTTGGTGAAGGTCTCCGCGCAGGCGGTGACCAGACCGATGGAGGTTTTGAGGCAGGCAAAGGTGATGGTGAAGGCGAGAATGAACCGTCCCACGCCGCCAAAATAATGGCCGGCGATTTGCGTGAGGGCGATACCGCCGTTTTCAGACAGTTCGAAAAGTCCGCGTGACTGCGCACCGACCACGATGGACACCACATAGATCAGCGCCATCAGCGCGCCGGTGAGCAGGCCGGAGGAGAGCACGTCCTCGGCGATGGCGTCGTCATTGTCCGCGCCCATGCGGCGGATGACGTCGATGACCACGATGCCGAAGGCGAGACCGGCGATGGCATCCATCGTGCCGTAGCCCTCGATGAGCGCGGGGAAGAAGGCGTCGCTCCGATAGGCCTCCGCCGGCTCGACCGCGGAGACCGCCGCACCGGGCGCGAGCAGCGCCGCGAGCATCAACACGGCGAAAAAGAACAGGAAGAGCGGATTGATGATCTTGCCGATCCAGACGGTGATCTTGCCGGGGCGCAGAGAGAAGAAGAGCACGAAGGCAAAGAACACCGCCGAAAAGAGGAGCAGATACAGCCACTCCGGCGAATCCGCGCCCAGCAGGGGCGTGATGCCGGTCGTGAAGGAAACGGTGGCGCATCTCGGGATGGCGAAGAGTGGGCCAATGGTCAGGTAGAGCAGGCAGGTGAAGAAAATACCGTAGCCCTTGCCGACCTTGCCGGAGAGCGTCTGAAGTCCGTCGGAGTGTGTGATGCCGATGGCAGCGACGCCGAAGATGGGGATGCCGACCGCCGTGATGATAAAGCCGATGATCGCCGGCAAGGCGTTGCGCCCCGCCATTTGGCCGAGGTGGACGGGGAAGATCAGGTTCCCGGCCCCGAAGAACATTCCGAACAGTGTTCCGGCAACAAGAATTTTCTGCCGGAGCGTTAATTTTTTGGTCGTCATGGAAAATCAACTCCTTTGTGCCGAAAATCTTACACCCTGCACTTGAAAAAGAGAAACGACCGGTTATAATAGTTATATTACAAATTGAAATACCCTGTTGGGCAGGAGGCGGCAGACCGGTGGACAGCAAGAAGCTTGAAATATTGATGACGGCAGTCAATCTTGGCAGCTTTTCCAAAGCGTCCGAGGTGGTGGGCTATACCCAGTCGGGGCTGACGCACCTGATCAACGGGCTGGAGCGCGAGATCGGCATGACGCTCATCCGGCGCGACCACAGCGGCATCGCGCTGACCGAGGACGGGGAAGCGCTGCTGCCCGCCATACGGGAATATCTCAGCGCGACGGCAAAGCTGGAGAATCAGATCGAGGCCATCACGAAAAAGCGGACGGCGACGATCCGCATTGCCGCGTACGCGAGCGTCGCGATGCACTGGATGCCGGAGATCCTTTACCGCTTCCGGCGGGTGTGCCCGGACACGGATGTCGACCTGCGCATGGTGGACCATGAGCTTGAGCCGTTCGAGCTGCTGGAGGCGGGGCGTACCGACGTCA
>CALDMA010000070.1 GCA_937915075.1 uncultured Oscillospiraceae bacterium | reverse complement strand
GACGGCCTCAAGGCGCTCGGCGTCAAGGTCGAGACGAACATGGTCATCGGCCGCGTCGTGTCCATCGACGAGCTGATGAGCCGGTACGGCTTCGAGGCTGTGTTCATCGGCTCCGGCGCGGGCCTGCCGATGTTCATGCACATCCCCGGCGAGAACCTCTGCGGCGTGTACTCCGCCAACGAGTTCCTCACCCGCATCAACCTGATGAAGGCCTATAAGGACGGCTCCGACACGCCCATCATGCCGCTTGCCGGCAAAAAGGTCGCCGTCGTCGGCGGCGGCAACGTCGCCATGGACGCCGCCCGCTGCTCCAAGCGTTTGGGCGCGGATGTCTACGTCGTCTACCGCCGCGGCATGGAGGAGCTGCCCGCCCGTCACGAGGAGGTCGAGCACGCCGAGGAGGAGGGCATCATCTTCAAGACCCTCACCAATCCCGTCAAGATCAACGGCAACGAAAACGGCTACGTCGCCTCCATGACCTGCGTGGAGATGGAGCTCGGCGAGCCCGACGCCTCCGGCCGCCGCCGCCCGATCGAGAAGGTCGGCAGCGACTTCGACCTGCCGGTCGACTGCGTCATCATGTCCCTCGGCACCACGCCGAACCCGCTCATCAAGAACACCACCCCCGGCCTTGAGGTCAACCGCAAGGGCGGCATCGTGGTGAACGAGGAGGGCCTGACCTCCCACGCGAGCGTCTACGCCGGCGGCGACGCCGTCACCGGCGCAGCCACCGTCATCCTCGCCATGGGCGCGGGCAAGCTCGGCGCGAAGAGCATCGACGAGCAGCTGAGTAAATAAACAAGCGAAAAACGCGCGGAGCGGCGGAGACTTCCGCGCGTTTTCCCCATACTACCGATTTACAATTTTTTTCATCTTCTGATGGTCGGCATAGTTTTTGCATGAAACAGCAAAGCAAGATTTTTGCGGAGCTGCTATACTAAGGCTCGATGATGACCTCATCGAGCCTTATGACCTTACTCAAGAGAACGAACACTCCCGAGCAGCCGCCGGGAGTGTTCGTTCTCTTTTATGGATTGTTTTAGAGCTGCTCAAATTGCTCTACATTGGTGACAAATATTTTTGCGCCCCCGACAAGGACCTCAACCATGTTGGGGAGAGCGGGAGCCATTCCCTTGTTTACAGGAACATACGGGACAGACTCCATGCGCTGAGAGCAGTGTGCGCGGATGACCTCTATGACCTGTGATACACAATTGTCATCAACACCTATGAGCAACGTAACATTTCCTGCACGCAGAAAGCCGCCTGATGTGGAAACTTGAGTGAACGGGATCTGCTGGTCGCGGAGTGCATCGCAGACGAAAGCAGAATCGCGCTTATTTATGATTGCTGTGATCATTTTCATAGCTTATTGTCTCCTTGTTCATAGTAAGCTGGCTGTAAAGTGCGATGCCGAGTATACAAAGCGCGCCGCCGAGCAAAGCAGTAATGGATGGAATTTCACAGAACAAAAGCATACCCCAGAGTGTAGAAAAGACGCTGTCGAGAAGCTGGACAGTGGAAACAAAAGGCGCGGGCAAGTATTTGAGAGACCAACTGACGACGCTGTGTCCCAGCAATGTGCAGAAAACAGCCATGCCCAGAGCGGTCAGCCAGTTGATCGGAGCATGACCGGTCAGGGGAGTGCGACTGGCAAGGCACAGCAATGTAGCAGTCACAGCTGCGGCGGAATATGCGAGAAAGGTGTAAAGCGTGGTAGAAAGGAATTTGCGGCAGATAGAACCGACCATCGTATAGATGGCAAGGAAGAGCGCAGCAAGCACAGCAAGCAGGCAGCCTGAAAGAGAGCGGATACCTGTTCCCTCGCTGCTGAACGTGACCATAACCGCGCCGGCAAGAGCAATAAAAATGGCAAACCATGCACGCCGACTGAGCCTTTGACGGAAGACCAACGTGGTACCGAACGCAACAAAAATTACCGTCAGGTTGGCAAGGACGGTGCAGATGTTGATCGACGTCATGCGGAGAGCCCGGAAGAAAGCGGCGAAGTGCAGACCAAGGATACAGCCGCCGCCGAGACTTAGAAGCAGAGCCTTTCTCTGCGCGGAAAATAGTTCTTTTCGATGGAGAAATACCGAGGGGAAAAGCAGCAGAGCGGTGATCCCCATGCGGTAAGCGACCAGAACGATAGAGGGGGCGGTGGACCAGCGGACAAAAATTGCCGCAGTAGAGCCGCTGAGCACACCGAGGATCGTGATAAGTTGTTTCATGGCGTTTCGTTTTGCTTTCTGAGGATGAATATGCTCGACGGCGCGGTCCGGTCATGGTCCGCGCCGTCAGGCTTTTTTAAAGGAGAGAAAAATGACGTTTAGAGTGCGAGACGATAGATCTCCTCGGCGATCTGCGGCGTCAGCTTAACAAAGTTGCCGTGATTGGGCGCGCCGTGGAACATGTTTTCGGCAAGACCGGCGAGGTCCTCGTCCTTGCCGCCGATCTCGCTGATGGAGCTGGGCATACCAATGGACTTGAAGAAGCTGCGCATGAATTCAATACCCTCTTTGGCGGTGACCTCGGGATGGGCAAAGTTCATCTGGCAGCCGCAGACGCGGGTGGCGAACTGTGCGAAGCGCATGACATCAACATTCATAGCATAGGTCATCCACGCGGGCGTCAGAATGGCAAGACCTGCGCCGTGGGAGCAGCCATAGGAGGTGGACAGCTCATTTTCCATATGGTGCGTACCCCAGTCAGCCGCGCGGCCGACGCCGGTGATGCCGTTCATGGCAACGGTGGCAGCCCACATAATGTTGGCGCGGGCGGCATAGTTGTCGGGCTCAGCCATTACGCGCTTGCCCTCTTTCAGCATGGTGAGAATGACGGCTTCGAGCATACGGTCGGTGATCTCGACCTCGGGCGTCTTGGTGAAGTAGCGCTCGATGCAGTGAGAGATGATGTCGGTGATGCCGCTGGCGGTCTGATAGGGGGGGAGCGTAAAGAGCAGCTCGGGGTTCATAATGGCAAACACGGGACGAAGAATGTCACCGTCGGCGCAGCGCTTGTACTGCTTGCCATCCTCGGCAACATAGGTGACGACAGAGTCGGTGGAGGACTCGCTGCCGGAGGCGGCGAGCGTGGTGATCGCGCCGACAGGGAGAGCCTTGGTCACGGTACCCTGCTTGCCGCAGTAGAAGTCCCAGAAGTCGCCATCATACAGTGCGCCGAAGGCGATGGCCTTGGCAGAGTCGATCACGCTGCCGCCGCCGATAGGGAGCAGGAAATCGACGTTTTCCTTGCGGGCAAGCTCAATGCCCTCATAGACCAGCGTGCTCTTGGGGTTAGGCTGAACACCGCCGAGCTCAACGTGGGCGATGCCGGCAGCATCGAGTGATGCCTTGACGCGGTCGAGCAGACCGGAACGCTTGACGCTACCGCCGCCGTAGTGGATCAGGACCTTATGGCCGCCATACTTCTTAACATACTGACCGGCTTCGTTTTCGGTGCCCTTACCAAAAACAAAGTAAGTGGGGCTATAGAAAGTGAAGTTTTCCATGAGATGACCTCCTAAATGTAATGTGAACGGAACCCGTGAATTTATAGGGTGAGTTCATTGTAGACCAGAGGGAGTGAAATTGATTTGCATACCCTCACTTTTTCTTTGCCGCCTCTCGCGTGTTTCCTCAAAAGCAGACCACAAACGGCAAAAAGAACATGAGAGAGGGCAAATCTCGTATAAGCCAAATCCTCTATAATGGTAGGCAAATCAAAGAGGAGGACACCAGCGTGGAATTGCTCCAGGATTTTTATACGCAGCTTGACCACTGCTATACCGACGGCTGCTGCGAAACCATCGAACGTTTCCTGCTGCAAAGTCTTGAACAGGAAAAGAGCGCGGGCGGTGATGCGCTGATCGCGGTATATAACGAGCTGGGCGGTTTCTACCGCGGGATAAGCCGCTTCGGGGAATCTCTGGATGCTTTTGAGCAGGCAAGACTGCTGACGGAAAAGCAGCTTGGCCGCAGCTGCGAGCAGTACGCAACGATCCTTAATAATATGGCGGGGACCTATCGCCTGATGCGAGAGTATGAAAAGGCGATCGACTGCTTCCTTGAGGCGATAAAGGTCTACAAGGAAGTGGATGCGGAAGGCGGCTACGCATACACGAGCGTGCTCAACAACCTTTCGCTTGCTTATCAGGAGACGAAGCACTATGATCTGGCGATCAAATACCTGCAGGAAGCGCTTCGTCGAATGCAGGAGACTCCGGAGAATCATCAGGAGCTCGCTGTAACGCTCAACAATCTTACAGCACTTTACCACGCTGTTGGCGAGCGGGAAAAAGCGCTCTGCTGCCTGCAGCGTGCGCTGAACGAATATGATGCCGTACCGGAGGCAGAGCGGGTACATTACGCGGCTGTGCTTAATAGTCTCGCAGGATTCCTTTATGATATGGGGGACTGCGAACGGGCGCTTGTGCTGTATCGCCGCTCGGCAAAGTATACGCTTAAATTCTTCGGAGAAAATGCGGAGCTTGCCGCGACTTGCCTGAATATGCGCTGGGTATGTGAAAGACTTGGGCGGCGGAGCGATGCGGTCGCGGCGCTGGAAAAGGCGGCGGAAATATATGAGCGTCTGTTTGGCGAAAGCAATGAACGCACGCTTGCCGCGCGTGCGGACCTTGCACGGCTGCGCGAGGAAGCAGCGGAATGAACGGAATGGAGATGGCGCGCTGCCTTTATGAGCAGCAGGGGCGCGAGGCGCTGAGCCGTGCCTTTCCCGAGCTCTTTGACCGCATGGCGATCGGCCTTGCGGGCGAAGGATCGGAGTGCTTTGGCTTTGATGATGCGATCTCGCATGACCATGACTGGGGCGCGGGCTTTTGCATCTGGCTGACACAGGACGATTTTCATAGGTACGGCCGCGCGGTGCAGGAGGTCTACGACAGCCTGTCTCCGCATCAGCTCGGACTTCCCAAGCGGATGGATATGCCGCAGGCTGGGAAACGGGTAGGGTGCCTGTGCATGGAGAGCTGGTATTTCCGCTATACCGGCGGGACAGAGGGCCCATTTTCTACACGGGACTGGAGAAATGTGCCGGAAGCCTTTTTGGCGACCGCTGTGAACGGCGAGGTATTCTCCGATCCGCTGGGACGCTTTACGGCTATCCGGGAACGGCTTCTGCAGGGCTATCCGGAGGATGTGCGTAATAAAAAGCTTGCCGCCCGCGCAGCTGTGATGGCGCAGGCAGGGCAGTATAATTTTCCGCGGTGCCGCAGAAGGCGGGACAGCGTTGCCGCGCAGTTGGCGATTTCGGAGTTTATGCGCGCGGCCATGTCTGCGGCATATTTGCTGAACCGACGGTTTGCGCCGTTTTACAAATGGATGCATCGCGGTTTGGCGGAGCTGACGATTCTTCCGCAGCTTTCTGATCAGCTTGCGAGCCTTGCAGCAGCAGAAGGTGATATGCAGAGAACGATCGAGGATATCTGCATCAATACTGCGGCAGAGCTGCGCCGGCAGGGCTTGAGCAGGCAGACGGGAAGCTTTCTGCTCGACCACTGCGGGGATATCATGAGCCATATCACTGACCCGCAGCTGCGCAGTGCGCATATCATGGAGGAATGAGAATATGTCAGAGCTTGTAGGGACGATTATTGCGGCGGAGTGGGAGCTGTTTGACCGGGTGCATAACCGCGGCGGACGGGCGGCATGCCAGGACGATAGGGAGACCTTCTTCCTGATGCGCTCCGCCCAAATTTCCGCGTGGACGGTGTCCATGCAGGAGAGCTATTACCGTGACCTTTGCCGCGCGCGGGAGCAGGGAAGAAATCTCCTCAGCGAGAAATACGGCTATATGATGGCGCGCACAAGCCCGGAGGAGTATGAGCAGATCCGCGGCCTGCTGCCGCCGTATTCGAAAGAGAAAACGGCGTTGATCGGGGATATCTGCCAGATCCAGGTAGAGTGGCAGGAGGAACTGAGCAGAAAGTATCCGCGCCTGATAGGAAACGGCCGTGTGATCCACCGCGCACAGGACGGAGTGTACTCCACCTCGTTTGAGACGTATCTGTGGGGAGAACTGGAGAGCTACTCCATAGAGACGGTGCGGCTGTACAGCGAATATGTGAGCGCGCTCAAAGCGAATGGGAAGAACCTGAATGAGATGATACTGGCGAATATGGTGCGGCAATACGGCTATCCTTCTTTGGAGGCGGCGGAGAGCCGAACGAAAGGATAGGCGATGACACAGAGAGAAAAAACGGGAAGCGGCGGGAGTATTGATATGCTCACCGGACCGCTGCTGAAAAAGCTGCTGCTTTTCAGCCTGCCGCTGATGGCGTCTAATGTGCTGCAGCTTTTATTCAACGCAGCGGACGTTGTGGTGGTGGGACGATACGCGAGCTATACCAGCCTTGCGGCGGTCGGCAGCACCTCGTCGATCGTGAATCTGATCGTGAACCTGCTGATCGGCATTGCGGTCGGTGTCAACGTTGTCATTGCGCGATATCTGGGAGAAAGCGGAAAAGAAAAGGAGATAGCCCGCGCGGTACATACGGCGGTAGCAGTAGCGCTTGCCGGCGGCGCCCTCTTGGGGGCAATCGGTATTTTGCTGTCAGACGGGATGCTGCAAAAGGTCAAGACTCCGGAGGATATTTTTCCGCTGGCAAGAACATACCTGCATATCTACTTTGCCGGGACACCGGGTGTTATGCTGTACAACTATGGAGCGGCGGCACTGCGGGCACGCGGCGATACGCGCCGCCCGCTTCTGTTCCTGACAATCAGCGGAATTGTCAATGTCGCGCTGAATCTGTACTTTGTCATTGTGTTTCAAATGGATGTGGCAGGTGTGGCGCTTGCAACGATCATCAGTGAATACCTCAGCGCGGGGCTGATTCTGGTGTGTCTGATCCGAGCACAGGACGAGCTGCACTTTTCGTGGAGAGGGCTTTGCATTGACTGGGGGAGCCTTCGAAAAATGGCGCACGTCGGCATTCCGGCCGGAGTGCAGAGCTGCCTGTTCAGCCTGTCCAATGTTGCGATACAGGGGGCGGTCAATTCCTATGGCGGCATTGTCATGGCGGGGTGCAGCGCAGCCTCAAGCATTGAGGGCTTTATCTATGTTTCCATGAATTCATTTCACCATGCCGCACAGACCTTTATCAGCCAGAATATCGGTGCCGGACAATATGAACGTGTGCGTCCCATCCTGCGAAAATGCATCCTCTGCACCGTGGCAACAGGAGCGCTGCTGTGTGCAGTTACGCTGGCGTTTGATGAGCAGCTGCTGCGCATCTACAATAAAGATACTGCCGTAATTGCGGCAGGCGTGGAGCACCTTTATATTGTTGCATCGCTGTATATCGTATTCGGTATAGCGGATGTGCTGATCGGATCGATCCGCGGCTGCGGCTATCCGGTGGCGCCGGTGGTCATCAATCTGCTCGGCACCTGCGTGTTTCGGCTGATCTGGATCGCGGCGCTGGATACGAGCGTCCTGCCTGTGGGCTGGGTGTACGCCTCCTATCCGATCTCGTGGGTGCTGATTGCGGCGGCACTGCTCATATTCTGGCGATATCTGTACAGCAGAAAGCTGAGGCCGGAGATCGCTGCGAAAGGGAGTGTATAAAATGCAGAGTCAGGAATATATCCGCCTGACCGGCGTGTCGGAAAATAATCTCAAGCACATCAATGTGACGATTCCGAAGGAAAAGCTGGTGGTGTTTGCCGGTGTTTCCGGTTCGGGAAAGAGCTCGCTTGTATTTGATACGATCGCGGCGGAGAGCTGCCGCGAATGGCAGGACACTTATCCGCTTTTCCTGCGCAGCCGTCTCCCACGCTATGAGCATCCGGCAATGGAGCAGGCGAGCGGACTGACGCCCTGCGTCGTTGTAGACCAGAGAGCACTGGGTGCGAATGCGCGCTCTACGGTGGGAACGGCGTCTGACCTTGCACCGCTGCTGCGATTGCTATTTTCCAGGGTCGGAGAGCCGAGCGCGGGCGGCTCGATGGCATACTCGTTCAATCATCCGCTCGGAATGTGCCCGGACTGCACGGGACTGGGAGAACGCGTGGAACTGGACGAAGACGCTATGTTTGACATGACCAAGAGCATCAACGAGGGAGCGATCCGCTTCAGCCAGTTTTCCGGCGGAAGCTGGCAGGAATTTTACTACCATCACAATCCGCTCTATCCGGCGGACAAGCCGTTGTGCGATTTTACGCCGGAGGAGTGGAAAGCCCTGCGCATCGGGCCGGACAAGCCGCTGATCATGAAGCATGGCTATAACAACACCGGACAGGAATCCAATTTGCCCTATGAGGGCGTCGTGCCGCGCTTTAACCGCCTATATCTCAACCGGAATATTTCCAGCCTGCGCAAAGAGGTGCGTGAGGAGGCGGAGCGCTTTATGCGCCGTTCCCCCTGCCGGACCTGCGGCGGCAGCGGATTGAATCCCAAGGCGCTGGCCTCGCGTATCTGCGGATACAACATCTGCGAGATGAGCGAAATGCAGGTGAGTGATCTGGCATCACTGCTGGAGAAGATCGACGATCCGCTGGGGCGGTCGATCGCAGGGCAGATCATTGCGGGACTGAACCGTATGATCTCGGTAGGATTGGGGTATCTGAGCCTTTCCCGCCGGACAGATACGCTTTCCGGCGGTGAGGCACAGCGGCTCAAGATGGTCAGGCACCTCGGCAGCAGCTTGAGCAATATCACCTATATTTTCGATGAGCCGACGGCGGGACTCCATCCGGCGGATGCCGGGAAGATCGGCCGCCTGCTTTGCGCACTGCGAGACGCCGGAAACAGCGTCCTTGTGGTGGAGCATAACCGGCAGATCATGGAGCTTGCGGATGTGATCATCGAGCTTGGGCCGCTGGCGGGAAGCCACGGCGGCGAGATCGTATTTGAGGGCGACCTCGCGTCCATGAAGCGGGCGGAAACGGCCACGGCAGAGCTGCTGCGCGAAAAGCTGACGCTCAATGCAAAGCCGCTGCCGTGGTATGAGGGCTATCGCATTGAGCACGCGAAACTGCACAATCTGAAGGATGTGTCCGTAACGGTCCCCAAAGGGGTGCTGACAGCCGTGACCGGCGTTGCGGGGTCCGGCAAGAGCAGTCTGATCTGCCATGCATTCACATCGGCGTATCCGGAGGCCGTCACCGTCGATCAGAAGCCGATCGGGACGTCGAGCCGTTCGACCTGCGCGACCTACCTTGGTGTGATGGATGAGATCCGCAAGCTTTTTGCGAAAGCGAACGGCGTCAGCGCACAATGGTTCAGCGCCAATTCAAAGGGCGCATGTCCCGCCTGCAAGGGCAAGGGTGAGATCGTGCCGGAGATCGCCTTTGCCGATCCCGTGACGATCGTTTGTGAAGAGTGCGGCGGGCGGCGCTTTAACCCGACGGCGTTGAGCTATCGCTTCCAGGGACTCAACATCGAAGAGGTGATGACGCTGACGGTAGATCGGGCGCTGCGCTTCTTTTCCGAGGAGAAGATCCTCTCTCCGCTGCGGACGCTGCAGGAGGTCGGCCTGGGCTATATGACGCTCGGCCAGCCGACCAGCACGCTTTCCGGCGGTGAAACGCAGCGGCTGAAGCTGGCGAGCGAGCTGAAGAAGTCCGGCAATCTTTACATACTCGACGAACCGACGACCGGCCTGCACGGCAGGGACGTGCAGACGCTGCTTGCGCTGCTGCGCCGTCTCGTTGCGCAGGGAAACACCGTGGTCGTCGTCGAGCACCGCATGGAGCTGATCGCAGCGGCGGATTGGATCATTGATATGGGCCCCGGCGGCGGAGAGCATGGCGGAGAGGTGATCTTTACCGGCACGCCGCAGAAGCTGGTCCGCTGCGAGGCGTCTCTGACGGGGCAATACCTGCGGACCATGATCGAATAACGGCGCTATCGGTACAAATCCACATAAGACAAAATAACCCAAAAAATTTGGGGAGGAGAATATTATGAACGATCTTTACTTGGTCAGTCTGGCAGCCAGCGTTACGGCACTCGTATTCGCATGGGTGCAAAGCAAAAAGGTCCTCGCATTTTCTGAGGGGAC
>CALDMA010000069.1 GCA_937915075.1 uncultured Oscillospiraceae bacterium | reverse complement strand
GTTTTGCCCGCATCCAAAAAGCCGTTGATTAGATATGTTTTGACCATTCAGATGGTTCAGCTTCTTTCTTCAATACATGCATTCAAGAGTTTCAGGATATCGCCCTTCTCATATCCTTTCCCGATAAAAACGAGCTGATTGATCCTGTCTCCATACATATCATCCCACCCCTCTCTGATGTCGGAATACTCTTCTTCCAGCGCAGCAAGCTCCTCGTCCGGCCATGCCGCCATCCACTCAGATAGCTCTGTAATAGATGCGTTCCGACCAGCCTGCTCAAATAACTGAATATGCTTCCAGTCATCTGAAAACCACACATATCCCTTTGTACGAATCAGGCATTCCGGATATGCTTCGACCAATTTATTGAACGCTTCTCTATTAAAAGGCGCTTTGCCCTCAAACACGAAGGAGGATATCCCGTACTCATCCACACAGGCTCTCTGATCAGCATGCTCACATCCGTTCAGCGCCTGCTGAATGCTGCTGGACGCGAGGCAGTCTTCATAATCAAAGTCATCCCTGTCAAGCAGGATGTCCAAGTCAACATCGCCGTTGACGCAGGGAATCATCTCCGCCTCCTTTTGGATATCCCTAAGTGCGGAAGTGACTTCCTGCATCTGTGACTCTGTCAGCAGATCCGTCTTGTTCAGCAGCATCACATTGCAGAATTCGATTTGATCCATAATGAGATTGATGATGTCACCGTCTTCTGCATCGTCGCCGAAATTGTGCAGGAACTCCCGGTAGATCCTATCAACATCGACAACAGACACGACTGTCTTCAGGTATACCCGTGTATCCGTTGATTCTTCATAGTCCACAAAGGCACCGGCAATGGATGAAGGTTCGCTGATTCCGGAGGCCTCTACAAAAATTGCTTCGAGATCCCGGTCTTCCGCAAGCCGCTCGATCTGTTCAATAAAAGCGTCTTTCAGGGTACAGCAGATGCACCCATTCTGCATTTCAACAAGCTCTACCTGCGCGATTTTATTTCCGGTCTTATTCAACAGGGATGCGTCTATGTTGACGCTTCCCATATCATTGACGATCAGAGCAACCTTACGCTTTTCCTGCGAAAGGAGATGCTGCATGAGGGTTGTTTTCCCCGATCCCAAATACCCTGTGATCAATACCACAGGAAGTTCTCTTAATAACATATGACTCCTTACATTTAATATCGCTGTGCCTGCCGGTATCCGCAAGAGCGCGCCCTCGCGGATACCGGCAGACTTTTTCTGCTCACTGGAAATTGACGGTTTCTTTCGTTAGCCCAGGGCTTCTTTCAGCACGCCCAGATTCTGCTCCATGACAGAGAGGTAAGTTGTGCCGTTTGCCACATCCTCGGAGGTGGTGGACTGCATGGAGTCCATGGTCAGGATCTTCTGGTTTTTCGCAGTCGTATTCTCAACAACCGTTTCAGCGATCTTATGATCCTTACCTTCAATGGTCAGCACGCAGGGCAGGTTCAACTCATCCACCTTCTTTGCAAGGAACGAAATGGTTTCAAAGCTGGCTTCGCTCTCGGCGGAGCAGCCCGCAAAGGCGGCGTAGTAGCTCAGGCCGTAGTCATCCACCAGATAGCGGAACGGGAAGCGGTCAGCGAACAGAACAGTTTTCGTAGATGCGGCATCAACAGTCTGCTGGTACTCGCCGTCCAGCGTGGAAAGCTTTTCAATATAGGCAGAGGTGTTGGCAGCATAGGTATCCTTGTTGTCAGGGTCAAGCTCCTGCAGAGCGTCGGAGATCGCCCCCACCAGCGTTTCGGCGTTCTTCAGGGACAGCCAGACGTGCTCGTCATATTCCTTTTCCTCATGCTCCAGCATTTCATCTGCAATCTCAGCGCCGGTCAGCGATGCCGGGTAGAAGGTGGGGAAATGCTTTCCTTCCTCGACGAGACTGTCAAATCCATCTTCGCCAAAGTAGAGGTGGAAGTGTTCCGGCTCCGCAGCGGAAATGTTGTGGTCACTGAAAACGATGTATGTCGGCGCGTCGGCATCGCCGGACGCTTTCTGATATTTGTAACGCACCTGCTTGCTTCCATCATCCTTGTGACGGATATAGAAGCCTTCGTTGTCATAGGTGGCGGTAGAAGTGCCATTCCTTGCGGGTATATGTGATCGTATTCCCATCGATGCTGATTTTTTCAATATCCGTTTCGTAGGAAGCAATATAGGATTCCTTGTATTCCTCTGCGGTTTTCGTGCCGCTTTCCGCTTTCTTCTCCATGACGGGGTCTAATGTGCCGTCCAGAACATACGGATACACAGACTGCCACTCGCCGTCCCAGTCAGACAGATTTCTGTCCTGTACGTCGCTGTCAGCAAAATCCGCAACACCGTGATTGTGACCTTCCTCGGCCTGCATACCGGGAACGGCTTCTTCGGTCTTGATGGTATCCTTCAGGACATCCAGCAGGTTGATGACCTTCATATTCTTATTGGTAGCGCTTTTCAGAGCGTCCTCGACCCATTCGTCGGACTCACCGCCCACATAGATGAAGAGGTCGCAGTCGGAAATCTTGATGATATCGTCCGCTGTGGGCTGGTAGCTGTGCAGGTCAACGCCATTGTCCAGCAGCATCGTGATCTCAGCGTTTTCAGCCTTGTCGCCAAGGACTTCCTTGACCCAGTCGTACTCAGGGAAAATCGTGGTGACGACGCTCAACTTATCGGAATCGGTTTCGCCGTTCTCCGCGGTGTTCTTCTTGCCGCAGCCGGTGAACAGGCTGACCGCCATGGCCAGCGCAAGAAACAGGGGAATGATTCTTTTCATGA
Source organism: uncultured Oscillospiraceae bacterium (assembly GCA_937915075.1). Classification (GTDB taxonomy): domain Bacteria; phylum Bacillota; class Clostridia; order Oscillospirales; family Oscillospiraceae; genus Hominicoprocola. Next base: position 7,250 of record CALDMA010000069.1, on the reverse strand, counting down.
TAATTGTAAAACCTCCGAATTTTGAAAAATAGGCGCAAAAATACAAGGGCAGCGGCAACGCCGCGAGAGCCTATCCGAAAACGGATAGACTTCGCCCTTGAAAATTCCTATTTAATTCAAAAGCTTTACCTTGAGAGAAACGAGTGTCAGTGCGCCGTTCGTCTCTGTGCAAGGCAGTGCTGCCTTGCACAAGGTATATGTAAACGCAGCGGTGACCGCTGCGGCAGCACCGGCAAACCCCAGAGATCTCAGCAGGTTTTCACAGGTACTGATCTGGCGGCAGATGGCGCAGTCTTCGCCGGAGCAGTCGTGATCCGCTTCTGCCGCAATATAGACCGCAGAGGACAGCATGACAACAGCCAGCACTGCCGCCAGCAGTCCGGTCATAAAACGAAATCTCTTTGTCATGTTGTCCTCACCTCTTTTCAGGATCCCTTGCATTGGGAACAGGTACCGTATAGGACGGTGTTGTTCCTGTCCAATCCGAATTGTTCGTTCTGTGCCAGAAGCTCTGCCAGCATTGCGGCGTTCTGCTCTGTCATATGGAAGGTCCGCCCGCACTTCACGCATTTCATGTGTACGACATCTTTGCAGTGATCGGCGGCAATGTACTCGTAGAACGCTTCCTGTGTTCCGCTTTTTGTACATCTCCGGATCTTTGCTTCGTTCTCAAGATCCGCTAAATTTCGGTATACGGTGCTTATGCTGATATGCTCCCTTTGCAGCGCATATGCGATTTGGCGAGCCGATAACGGCTCATCCGGATGCTCGCCCAGATAGGCAAGCATCAGTTTCTTTTGTTTTGTATTGTAGCCTGACAAGATAATACCTCTTGATCCAAGAAATATTCTCAGATATTGTAGTATGATTTTTGAATTTGTCAATGCGGAAAATGTCTTATTCTGCCAGTAATGATCACGGCTTATTGGTAATCCTGCGCAAAAAGCTTATGCAGTGTGTGGTCAGTCAAAATTCAGATGATATCCACAACTTCTTTTTTCGGCTTTTTGCAATTTTCACAGGAAATGATTTTCAAGATCGGATACCATAAATGATACCTCTCGTCATAGTCCTTATCGACGACGGCTTGAATAGATACCCACTCGTGTTCTTCCAATTCGCAGGCATCTTCATATTCGCAGATAAAGCCAAAGAGCGACAGGTCTTCTGCACAGCAGGTCATGGCAAGCCGCCCAATAATCACCGCTTCAGGATCATCCTCCTTTTTCTTTACAACCATGCCGGTCAAGCTTACGTTTTTACCTGTGTATCGGTTCACATTTTCCATAGAATCCAGATAAAACAGAGCAAAAGAATCATCTGTGATCGCTATGTCATTTGCCGAAATATCATACGGCAGATCCTCTTCAAATCTGGGATTCATCCGGCCGTCTTTATCTTCAAAGGCAATATAAGCGTCTGCATTCACAGCTCGGATACTCCGTCGATAGGATGCCAGTTTATCTGTTAAGCCGTCGCAGCGGTTGAAGATGACCATTGACGCATTCCGAACCTGCTCTGCAACAAGGGATTTCATGTTCTTGGAATACAGCTCAAAGGTTGACGCATCGAAAACCGCCACCTCAATTGGTTTCTTCCAAAGCCATGGAAGCCTTACAGCCTTCCGATTCCACATACCGTTGAACTCAATGACCACCCTTGCAGGGTGGATTTCTTTTTCGAGCTTAGCAATATGTTTGGCGTTGAAGTATTCTTCGCTGTCTATCTCAGCCAGATAAACATGGTTGCGCGCCAGCATATCTGCATCGTATTCTTCCTCACCGTCTTCGCAGCGAAGAAGCAGCGTTTTTTCTCCGGTCATGAAGTAGTCCCGCCGCAGCAGTTCTTTGATGAAAGTCGTTTTGCCCGCATCCAAAAAGCCGTTGATTAGATATGTTTTGACCATTCAGATGGTTCAGCTTCTTTCTTCAATACATGCATTCAAGAGTTTCAGGATATCGCCCTTCTCATATCCTTTCCCGATAAAAACGAGCTGATTGATCCTGTCTCCATACATATCATCCCACCCCTCTCTGATGTCGGAATACTCTTCTTCCAGCGCAGCAAGCTCCTCGTCCGGCCATGCCGCCATCCACTCAGATAGCTCTGTAATAGATGCGTTCCGACCAGCCTGCTCAAATAACTGAATATGCTTCCAGTCATCTGAAAACCACACATATCCCTTTGTACGAATCAGGCATTCCGGATATGCTTCGACCAATTTATTGAACGCTTCTCTATTAAAAGGCGCTTTGCCCTCAAACACGAAGGAGGATATCCCGTACTCATCCACACAGGCTCTCTGATCAGCATGCTCACATCCGTTCAGCGCCTGCTGAATGCTGCTGGACGCGAGGCAGTCTTCATAATCAAAGTCATCCCTGTCAAGCAGGATGTCCAAGTCAACATCGCCGTTGACGCAGGGAATCATCTCCGCCTCCTTTTGGATATCCCTAAGTGCGGAAGTGACTTCCTGCATCTGTGACTCTGTCAGCAGATCCGTCTTGTTCAGCAGCATCACATTGCAGAATTCGATTTGATCCATAATGAGATTGATGATGTCACCGTCTTCTGCATCGTCGCCGAAATTGTGCAGGAACTCCCGGTAGATCCTATCAACATCGACAACAGACACGACTGTCTTCAGGTATACCCGTGTATCCGTTGATTCTTCATAGTCCACAAAGGCACCGGCAATGGATGAAGGTTCGCTGATTCCGGAGGCCTCTACAAAAATTGCTTCGAGATCCCGGTCTTCCGCAAGCCGCTCGATCTGTTCAATAAAAGCGTCTTTCAGGGTACAGCAGATGCACCCATTCTGCATTTCAACAAGCTCTACCTGCGCGATTTTATTTCCGGTCTTATTCAACAGGGATGCGTCTATGTTGACGCTTCCCATATCATTGACGATCAGAGCAACCTTACGCTTTTCCTGCGAAAGGAGATGCTGCATGAGGGTTGTTTTCCCCGATCCCAAATACCCTGTGATCAATACCACAGGAAGTTCTCTTAATAACATATGACTCCTTACATTTAATATCGCTGTGCCTGCCGGTATCCGCAAGAGCGCGCCCTCGCGGATACCGGCAGACTTTTTCTGCTCACTGGAAATTGACGGTTTCTTTCGTTAGCCCAGGGCTTCTTTCAGCACGCCCAGATTCTGCTCCATGACAGAGAGGTAAGTTGTGCCGTTTGCCACATCCTCGGAGGTGGTGGACTGCATGGAGTCCATGGTCAGGATCTTCTGGTTTTTCGCAGTCGTATTCTCAACAACCGTTTCAGCGATCTTATGATCCTTACCTTCAATGGTCAGCACGCAGGGCAGGTTCAACTCATCCACCTTCTTTGCAAGGAACGAAATGGTTTCAAAGCTGGCTTCGCTCTCGGCGGAGCAGCCCGCAAAGGCGGCGTAGTAGCTCAGGCCGTAGTCATCCACCAGATAGCGGAACGGGAAGCGGTCAGCGAACAGAACAGTTTTCGTAGATGCGGCATCAACAGTCTGCTGGTACTCGCCGTCCAGCGTGGAAAGCTTTTCAATATAGGCAGAGGTGTTGGCAGCATAGGTATCCTTGTTGTCAGGGTCAAGCTCCTGCAGAGCGTCGGAGATCGCCCCCACCAGCGTTTCGGCGTTCTTCAGGGACAGCCAGACGTGCTCGTCATATTCCTTTTCCTCATGCTCCAGCATTTCATCTGCAATCTCAGCGCCGGTCAGCGATGCCGGGTAGAAGGTGGGGAAATGCTTTCCTTCCTCGACGAGACTGTCAAATCCATCTTCGCCAAAGTAGAGGTGGAAGTGTTCCGGCTCCGCAGCGGAAATGTTGTGGTCACTGAAAACGATGTATGTCGGCGCGTCGGCATCGCCGGACGCTTTCTGATATTTGTAACGCACCTGCTTGCTTCCATCATCCTTGTGACGGATATAGAAGCCTTCGTTGTCATAGGTGGCGGTAGAAGTGCCATTCCTTGCGGGTATATGTGATCGTATTCCCATCGATGCTGATTTTTTCAATATCCGTTTCGTAGGAAGCAATATAGGATTCCTTGTATTCCTCTGCGGTTTTCGTGCCGCTTTCCGCTTTCTTCTCCATGACGGGGTCTAATGTGCCGTCCAGAACATACGGATACACAGACTGCCACTCGCCGTCCCAGTCAGACAGATTTCTGTCCTGTACGTCGCTGTCAGCAAAATCCGCAACACCGTGATTGTGACCTTCCTCGGCCTGCATACCGGGAACGGCTTCTTCGGTCTTGATGGTATCCTTCAGGACATCCAGCAGGTTGATGACCTTCATATTCTTATTGGTAGCGCTTTTCAGAGCGTCCTCGACCCATTCGTCGGACTCACCGCCCACATAGATGAAGAGGTCGCAGTCGGAAATCTTGATGATATCGTCCGCTGTGGGCTGGTAGCTGTGCAGGTCAACGCCATTGTCCAGCAGCATCGTGATCTCAGCGTTTTCAGCCTTGTCGCCAAGGACTTCCTTGACCCAGTCGTACTCAGGGAAAATCGTGGTGACGACGCTCAACTTATCGGAATCGGTTTCGCCGTTCTCCGCGGTGTTCTTCTTGCCGCAGCCGGTGAACAGGCTGACCGCCATGGCCAGCGCAAGAAACAGGGGAATTATTTTTTTCATGGTAATTGTAAAACCTCCGAATTTTGAAAATAGGCACAAAAATACAAGGGCAGCGGCAACGCCGCAAGAGTCTATCCAAAAACGGATAGACTTCGCCCTTGTAAAAATCCTATTTTAATTCGAAAGCTTTACCTTGAGGGAAACAAGTGTTGGCGTGTCGATCGTCTCTGTGCAGGGCAGAATCACCTTGCACAGGGTATATATAAACGCAGCGGTGATCACTGCGGCAACGCCAGCGAGCGAAAGCTCTCTCAACGAATTCAGGCAAGCATCGATCTGATGGCAGATAGCGCAGTCCTCACCGGAGCAGTCATGGTCCGCTTCGACCGCAATATAGACCGCGGAGGACAGCATGACAACGGCCAGAACTGCGGCCAGAATGCCCGTCAGAAAACGGAAACGTTTTTTCATGTTGTCCTCACCTCTTTTCAGGATTCCTTGCATTGGGAGCAGGTACCGTATAGGACAGTGCTGTTTCTGCCCAATCCGAATCGTTCATTCTGCGCCGGAAGTTCTGCCAGCATGGCGGCGTTCTGCTCCGCTTTCAGCGCATCGGCGATCTGCGGGGCAGAGAAAAGCCCATCCGGATGCGGGCCCAAAAAGGCAAGCATCCGCGCTGCTCTGCATTGTGGCCAGACGTAAGATGCTCTCCAATCTGCGAACCATTCGCAGATATTATAGCGCGAATTTTTCTCTTGTCAAGCCAATTTGAAAATTGTTTTCAAATTCGGCGTCTTCTCGATTTTACCCAATTTTTGCAGGGCGCTGCTTGTGGATTTTATGTACGCACAGTACACTAAAGGTGCAGGAAGATTCTGCAAAAAATGTGTTCCGACGAGAGGAGAACCAAATGAACATCAAGAAAATCGTCTGCGGTACGCTTGGCGCAGCGCTGCTGCTGTCCGCTACTGCCTGCTCCGGCACACCGGCAAAGAATGATACCCCCGATGTATCCCAGACCGGCAGTCAGATCGAAACGCAGGCGGCAAAATCGCCTAAATATGTGTTTCTGTTTATCGGCGACGGCATGAGCTATCCGCAGTTCCAGGCGGCGTCCGACTACCTTGGCGCGCTGGCCGATGAGGACTATGAAAAGGCACTGCCCAGCAACAGCTACGATGAGCGGGGCGGCGCGGTGCTGGACGGCCCGAAGGCGCTGAACTTTATGGACTTTGACGTTGCGGGCTCCGCCGTCACCTATGACGCGTGCAGCTTCGCGCCGGATTCCGCCTCCACGGCGACCTCCATCGCCACGGGCTACAAGACCTACTCCGGCATGATCAATGTGGATACCACCGGTTCTGTCTCCTATGAGACCATTGCCGAGAAGCTTCACGAGCAGAAGGACTGGAAGATCGGTATCATCAGCTCCGTCAACCTCAACCATGCCACCCCTGCCGCATTCTATGCGCATCAGGCCAGCCGCAACGATTACTATGAGATCGGCGAGGAGCTGGTAAACTCCGGCTTTGAGTATTTTGCGGGCGGCGGTCTGAAAAAGGTCACCGGCCCCGATAAGGACAAGACCAGCCTCTATGACCTTGCGGAACAGGCAGGCTATAAAGTCACCTATACACAGGCTGATGCCGAAGCCGTTACTGCGGCGGACGAAAAGGTCATCCTCATCGACGAGCATCTGGCAGATTCCGACGCCATGGACTATGAGATGGATCGTCAGGATGGCGAGTGGGCGCTGGCCGACTACGTCAAAAAGGGCATCGAGGTACTGAACAACGACACCGGCTTCTTCATGATGTGCGAGGGCGGCAAGATCGACTGGGCCTGCCATGCCAATGATGCGGGTGCAACCGTTACCGATACGCTGGCGCTGGCCGACGCCGTGCAGGTCGCCATCGATTTTGCCAAGGAGCACGCGGATGAGACCCTGATCCTGGTGACCGGCGACCATGAGACCGGCGGTCTGACCATCGGCTATGCCGGCACGGACTATGACACTTACCTCGATACCCTTTCCAACCAGACCATCTCCTACGCCCAGTTCGACGAGCAGTATGTGGCCGCCTACAAGGAAAACGGCACGAGCTTCGAAGATGCGATGAAGGATGTGGAAAAGCTCTTCGGCCTCAAACTCTCCGGCGAGGAAGGCGACCGTCTGGTGCTGACGGACTATGAGACGCAGCGTCTGCGCACCGCCTACGAGCTGGCCATGTCCGACGCCTCCTCCGACGACTATACGCAGGAGCAGTATGTGCTCTACGGCACCTACAATCCCTTCTCCGTCACCGTTACCCACATTCTGAACAACAAGTCCGGCGTGGACTTCACCAGCTATTCCCACACGGGTCTGCCCGTTGCGGTCTTTGCCGATGGCGCCGGTGCGGATGCCTTCACCGGCTACTATGACAACACCGAGATCTATCAGAAGATGGCTTCCCTGCTGGAAGTAAAGTAAGCGGACCGGCAGAAGAAGGCAGGAGGCGGATGCCTCCTGCCTTCCTGCCATAGATGAGGACCATGAAAACGATCAAAACGATAATGAGATCCAACACCTTCTGGCCGGTGGTCGCTTCGCTCATGCTGATGGCGGTGCTGATCATTCTGCCCACCGGCTATGAGGGGGCGCTTTCCTACCAGAACGCAGACCGCGTCCCCGCA
>CALDMA010000068.1 GCA_937915075.1 uncultured Oscillospiraceae bacterium | reverse complement strand
GAGGTCCAGCGCGATGAGCAGCTTATTCACGCCGAAGCAGACGGCAGAGGCGATGCCCATGACGAAGGTGACCGCGAGACCCATGCCGATGGCGGTGTCACTCTTCTTGGAGACGCCGAGGAACGGGCAGATACCGAGGAACTGCGCGAAGATGAAGTTATTGGTCAGGATCGCGCCGAGGGAAATGGCAAGCAAGGACGTGATACTCATTTAGTTGCCCTCCTTTTCGTTCTTTTCCGCAGCCTTCTTCTCGCTCCTGGCGAGCGCCCACTGCATCACGGCGATGAGCGTGCCGAGGCACAGGAAGCCGCCGACGGGCAGCACGAGCATCAGAGCCGGCGTGTAGGACGCGGGCATGATCTGAATGCCCATCAGAGTGCCGGCGCCGAGCAGCTCGCGCACCGTGCACATGATGACCAGAACGACGGTGTAGCCGATGCCCTGGCAGATGCCGTCCACCGCGGAGGCGGCGACGGAGTTCTTGCTGGCAAAGGCTTCGGCACGGCCGAGCACGATGCAGTTGACGACGATCAGCGGGATGAACACGCCAAGGCTCTTGGCGATGTCGGGGAAGAACGCCTGCAGGCACAGGTCAACGATGGTGACAAAGCCCGCGATGACGACGATGTAGCACGCGATACGCACTTCATTGGGAATGATCTTGCGCAGGAGCGAAATAAAGATGTTGGAGAGCGTCAGGATGATGAGGACGGAAATGCCCATGCCGACGCCGTTGGAGATGCTGGTGGTAATGGCCATGGTGGAGCACATACCGAGGACCTGCACCAGAACGGGGTTTTGATAGATAAGACCGTCTTTGAGCTGTTTCTTGAAATTCATTGATCTCGTCCCCCTTTCTTAAGCCATGGCTTCTGCGGCGGCCAGAGCGGCGTTCGCGCCCTTGGTGATGCCCTTGGTGGTCACGGTCGCGCCGGAAACGGCGTCGATGTTGGTCTTGACGACGAGCGAGCCCGCGCCGGACTTGCCGACGAACTGATCGAGCGCGCCGGTGCCGGCGGTGGTCGCCTCATTGGCGATGACCTTCGTGCCGATGCCGCTCGTTTCGGAGGCGTCGACCACGGAAATGCCCGTGATGGCCAGGTCGGAGTCCACGCCGACGATCATTTCGATGTCGCCCTGCGAGCCGCCGGCGACGATCTTGAACGCGTAGCCGGCGTCCTCGCCGTTCACGACGACGCGGTAGGCCTCGGTGAGCTTGCCGCTCTGCGCCTTGGCGGCGTCAATAGCGGCCTGCGGGATCTCCTCAATGGGGGGGAACTCGCAGTCGGGTGAGCTGACGACCGCCGCGAGAGCGGCCTCGGTGTTCGCCTTGTTGATGGCCGCGATCTTATCCTCGGTGAGCGCGTTGGTCGCGCCGAGCAGCGCCGCGACGACCAGAGAAATGGCGGTCAGCGTGCCGGCGACCTTGAGAATGAATTTACCTTCGATCTTCATTATTTTGCCGCCTCCTTCTTGGCTTTCTTGTCAACGCCGAAGCGGGTGGGCTTGGTGTATTTGTCGATGATCCAGGTGCAGCAGTTCATGATCAGGATGGAGTAGCACACGCCCTCGGGATAGGAGCCGAAGTAGCGGATGAACACCGTGATCAGGCCGCAGCCGAGACCGAAGATGAGCTGGCCCTTCTTGGTGACGGGGGAGGTCACATAGTCGGTCGCCATGAAGAAGGCGCCGAGGAACAGACCGCCGCCGAGCACGTTGTAGAGCATGAAGGTCATGGGATCGTTGCCGCGCGGGAACAGGAAGGTGACGACCGCGACGGTGGCGATGTAGGCGACCGGAGTCTGCCAGGAGATGACCTTGCGGACGATGAGGTAAACGCCGCCGATGAGCAGCATCAGCGCGGAGACCTCACCGGCGGAGCCGCTGATGAAGCCGATGGCCATATCCTTGATGGGATAGGCGGCCTTCAGCGCCTCCATGTCGCCGGCCTTGAGCAGAGCCATCGGGGTCGCGCCGGTGGCGGCGTCGACCTTGCTCCAGCTGGTCATGGCGGAGGCGTAGCACGCGACGAGCGCGGCACGCGCGGCGAGCGCGGGGTTGAGGAAGTTCTTGCCCAGGCCGCCGTAGAGCTGCTTGACGACGAAGATGGCGAAGAAGTTGCCGACCACGAGCATCCACACGGGAAGCTCCGGCGGGCAGACCATGCTCAGCAGCAGACCCGTGACGGCGGCGGACAGGTCGCCGATCATCTGGGGCTTGTGCAGCAGCTTGCGATAGAGCCACTCAAAGAAGATGGCGGAGGCGACGGAAACGACCGCGGAGATCGCCACGCGGACACCGAAGTGCCACACGCCGAAGAGCAGGGCGGGCATCAGGGCGATGATGACGTCGAGCATCAGCCCGCGCGTATCCTCGCCGTTGCGGATGTGGGGGTTGGAGGAAGCTCTGAGCTTCAGATTCTTGTAATCAGTCATTTCTCTTATGCCTACTTCTTCGCAGCCTCGGCAGCCTTGGCGGCCTCAGCGGCGGCTTTTCTCTTGGCGGCAGCGTCCTTGACCTTCTGCTTGCCGGTCTTGAAGGTCTGCGTCAGGTGCAGACGGCCCGGGCAGATGTAGGCGCAGGCGCCGCATTCCATGCAGTCCATGATGTTGGCAGCCTCCAGCTCCTCGATCATGCCCTTCTGCTCATACATATACATATAGAGGGGCTCGAGATGCACGGGGCAGGCCTCCACGCATCGGCCGCAGCGGATGCAGGTGGGATTCTCAACGGTCTTGTCCTCGTCGGCGGCGAAGGCGAGCATCGCGCCGGTGCCCTTGGCGACGGGGATATCACAGGTGTACTGCGCCATACCCATCATCGGGCCGCCCGCGATGATCTTGAAGGTCTCGTCCTTCAGACCGCCGCAGTAATCAAACAGGCAGGAAACGGGGGTGCCGATGGGGCACTCGACGTTCTTCGGCTCGATAACGCCGGAGCCGGACACGGTGACGACCTTGCTCACAACGGGCATACCGGTCGTGATGGCGCGGAAGATGGCGATGGTCGTGTTGATGTTGAACACGGCGCAGCCGATGGCGCTGGGCAGGCCGCCGGGAGGCACCTGCTTGCCGGTGATGGCCTGACAGAGCTGCTTTTCACCGCCCTGCGGGTAACGGCAGTGCAGAGGCACGACGATGACGGGCGCCTTGGTCTCCGCAATGACCTTGTTGAGCGCGTCGATGCCGTTCTTCTTGTTGTCCTCCACGCCGATGATGGCCTTATCCACGCCGAACATCTTGACGAGATAGCTCGCGCCGCCGATGATCTCCTCGGTGCGCTCGAGCATCGCGCGATGGTCGCCGGTGATGTAGGGCTCGCACTCCGCGCCGTTGATGATCACGGTCGTGACCTGACCGATGCCGCCGGAGATCTTGACGTGGGTGGGGAACGTCGCGCCGCCCATACCGACGATACCGGCGTTCTTGACGATCTCGATCATCTCCTCCGTGGTCAGGGCGTTCGGGTCGGCCGGAGCCTGGACCTCTTCGCTGACGGTGCTCTGATAATCGTTCTCGATCACGACGGAGGTCATGTTGCCGCCCATGGAATACGGGCGCGGCTCGATCGCGACCACCTTGCCGGAAACGCTGGCATGGATGGGAGCGCCGAGACCCTTGAACTCGCCGATCTTCTGACCGACCTTCACATAGTCACCGACAGACACGATGGGGGTACACGGTGCACCGAAGTGCATCGACATGGGAATGACCACCTGAGCGGGCGGGGGAGAGAGCTGCTCGATGGCCTTCTCATTCGTTGCGGCCTTCATGTCGTTGGGATGAACGCCGCCAAAGAAAGCTTGTGCCATTGTCTTCACCTCATCTTTTACTGCTTGGAGCAATGCGCACACTACTCCATAATCGTTGAGATTATACATCAACTGCAAAGCGTTGTCCAGTCATAACTTTTCGCCAAAACGCATATTTTCTGGCAATTTATCGAAATTTGTTGAATTTTTACGCTTCCTGTATGCGAAGCGGCTTCCGATTTTGCCTCTTCCGCCGAACCATGCTATGTCCCCGCGCCTTCGGCTATGCCCGCTTGACGCGCCGGAGAACGGATGCTATACTTTTTCCACAAAGGATAAGGAGGACCGTATCATGCCCATCCGTCAGCTCGACCGCGCCGCGATCAGGCGCGAGGCCAGAGAACTGATCCGCACGGCGAGGGTCTCGCCCATTAAATTCACGCTGCTGTTTCTTGCTGTTTCGCTTGCCCTGAGCCTGCTCGACACGGCGCTCACGAGCCTGACCGGCCGCATCGTCGGCGTGGCCTTTGTGTCCGTTTCCTTCGTCAGCATCCTCATCAATCTGCTCTCGCAGGTGCTCGCCGCGGGCTATGACTGCTACTGCCTCGGCGTCCACCGCCGCGAGGAGATGCCCTATGAGAGCCTGTTCGACGGCTTCACCTTTGCCGGCAAGGTCATCGCCCTATACATCGTCAAGGGCATCTTCATTGCTCTGTGGTCGATGCTTTTCGTGATCCCCGGCATCATCGCGACCTACCGCTATTCCTTCGCCCTGTGGAACCTCTGTCAGGACCCCTCCCTCGGCGTGATGGAGGCTCTTAACCGCAGCAAGCAGCAGACGATCGGCTACAAGGGCCAGCTTTTCGGTTTGCATCTGAGCTTCATCGGCTGGTACCTCATCGTATTTGCGATCGTCGGCGTCTACGAAGGCGTGATCCTCACGCTCCTGCCGGACAGCTTTCTCGGCATCATGCTTGGCTCGCTGATCCTCGCGGTGCTCACCGGACTGGCGGACATTTATTTTACGCCCTACTTCTCCCTCTCCGTCTGCGGGTTCTACCTGCGCGCCACCGCACCGGAGGAGCCGCCGCGGCAGGATCGCAGCAGCTACAGCCCGGAGTTCTAAAAAATCATTTACAAGCTGTATAAAACCTGCTATACTCTACGAGCTGTAATTGCAATCTGTAGAAATGAGGAAGAAAAACGCGCATGAACGCTGACTTTTCGCGCACCCTGGCCCTGCTGCGGCAGGAGAAAGAGATCTCCCAGCGCAAGGCGGCTGCCGACCTCGGCATCTCGCAGGCGCTTTTGAGCCACTATGAAAACGGCGTCCGCGAGCCGGGCCTCGCCTTTGTAAAGAAGGCGTGCGACTACTATCACGTCTCCGCGGACTATCTGCTCGGCCGCACGCTCGACCGCGACGGCGGCATGATCGACTCCGACGAGCTGTACGACTCGAGCGACGAGAAGGGCACCCTGCGCGGCAGCATCGCCGCCACGCTGCAAAAGAAGCTGTTGGTGAATACCATCAATCTGCTCTTTGAGCTGCTCGGCAAAACGAATTGCCGCGAGGCCGTCACCGCGGCGGGACAGTATCTCGGCGCGGCCATTTATCCGCTCTACCGCGCGCTGCACCGCGCCGCGGGCGGGAAGGACGCCTTCTTCGCGCTCGACGCGGCTGCCTTCTCCGCCGGTGCGAGCGATGCCGCGATGCTGCAAAGCCGCGCTCTCTACCGCCTTGCGCTCGAGCGGCACGCCGCCGAGGACGGCGCGTTTCCCGCGATGGATGCCGAGACGCTGACCGGCAGCTACCCCGGCCTTGCGCAGAGCATGACGCAGGTGCTGCACGCCGCCGACGAGCAGGCTAATAAATGGATCGCACAGATGCCATCTTCCCATTAACACCATGCAGGAGCAACCGCTATGAACGAAAAGAACATCCGTAATTTCAGCATCATCGCGCACATCGACCACGGCAAATCCACGCTGGCGGATCGCCTGCTGGAGAAGTGCAACGCCGTCTCCGCGCGCGAGATGGAGGATCAGATCCTCGACAATATGGACCTCGAGCGCGAGCGCGGCATCACCATCAAGGCCCGCGCCGTCACCTTTGACTACACGGCGCAGAACGGCGAGGTCTACACGCTCAATCTCATTGACACCCCGGGCCATGTGGACTTCAACTACGAGGTCTCGCGCTCCCTTGCCGCCTGCGAGGGCGCGCTGCTCATCGTGGACGCCTCGCAGGGCATCGAGGCCCAGACGCTCGCAAACACCTATCTTGCGATGGAGCACGATCTGGAGATCCGCCCCGTCATCAACAAGATCGACCTGCCCGCCGCCGATCCCAAGCGCGTGAAGGAGGAGATCGAGAACATTCTCGCCATCCCCGCCGAGGACGCGCCGGAGATCTCCGCCAAGCTCGGCATCAACATCGACGCGGTGCTTGAGGACATCGTCCACAACCTCCCTGCGCCCAAGGGCGATCCGAACGCCCCGCTCAAGGCGCTGATCTTCGACAGCTATTACGACGCCTACCGCGGCGTCATCGTCTATATGCGCGTGTTCAACGGCACCGTCCGCCCCG
>CALDMA010000067.1 GCA_937915075.1 uncultured Oscillospiraceae bacterium | reverse complement strand
TACGGCGCGTGTCCTTTCAGACAGCTTGTGTATCATAGCACAGCGGCTGTGAAAATGCAAGGGGTATTTTCACATTTTTGCCTCTTTTTTGCCCGGAACGGGAAAAGGGCTTGCAATGCGCCCGTCCGGCGCATATAATATCCTATTATTTTACTTGCATTTTCAGGAAAGGAGCGCTCCTATGAACATCTTCCATTCCGTCGCCGAATTAGCGGGAAACACCCCGCTGCTGGAGCTGTGTCGCTACGAGCGCAGGCACGGCCTGAACGCCTGCATCCTTGCCAAGCTTGAGTGCTGCAACGTGGCGGGCAGCGCCAAGGACCGCGTAGCGAAGCACATGATCGAATGTGCCGAGGCGGAGGGAAAGCTCGTTCCGGGGAGCGTTATTATCGAGCCGACGAGCGGCAACACCGGCATCGGCCTCGCCGCGATGGCCAAGGTCCACGGCTACCGCGTGATCCTCACAATGCCGGAGAGCATGAGCGTGGAGCGCCGGAGCCTGCTCAAAGCCTACGGCGCGGAGCTGGTGCTGACGCCGGCGGCGGAGGGCATGGCGGGCGCGGTAAAGCGCGCGGAGGAGCTGGCGGCGGCAACGCCGAAGAGCTTCATCCCCGCGCAATTCGACAATCCCGCGAACCCCGAGGCGCACTATCTCACCACCGGCCCCGAGCTCTGGCGCGATACCGACGGCTGCGTCGATTTCTTCGTCGCGGGCATCGGCACGGGCGGCACGTTCTCCGGCACGGGACGCTATCTCAAGGAGAAAAATCCGGACGTGAAGCTCGTGGCCGTCGAGCCGGCGGGATCGCCGCTGCTCTCGGGCGGCAAGGCCGGGCCGCATGGGCTCATGGGCATCGGGGCGAACTTTATCCCGAAGAATTTGGACGTTTCGCTCATCGACGAGATCATCTGCGTCCGCGAGGAGGACGCCTACGCCGCGGGCCGCGATATGGTCGCGTGTGAGGGCGTGCTCGTCGGCATTACCGCGGGCGCCGCGCTTTGGGCGGCGACGCAGCTCGCGCTCCGGCCGGAGAACGCGGGCAAGACTATTGTCGCGCTGCTGCCGGACGGCGGCGAGCGCTATCTATCCACGCCAATGTATCAGGGGGAATGACCAATGTCCGATAAAAATGAGATCATCCGTTCCGCCGCCGCGCAGGTGGCGGAGAACTACCGCAAAAGCGATATTTTAATGTACGGCGATGCGCTGCGCCTGCCGAGCCGCACGGCGGTCATTGAGATCATCCGCGATTTTCAGAAGATCCTGTTTCCGGCCTACTACGGCGACCGCGACCTGCTGAAGCTGCCGCCGGAGCAGTACAGCGCCCTGCTCATGGGCCACGTTTACGACAAGCTGCTGCGCCAGCTTGAGCTGGTGATGCCGGAGGGGGAGGAGGGCGCGCGCCGCGCCGAGGAGGTCTGCGAGGCGATGATGGAGCGCCTGCCCCATATCCAGGAGCTGCTGCTCAAGGACCTGACCGCCAACTACAACGGCGACCCCGCGGCCTCGAGCCGGCAGGAGATCATCCTGTCCTACCCCGGGATGTTTGCCATCTTCATCTACCGCATCGCGCACGAGCTGTATCTTGAGAAGGTGCCGATGATCCCGCGCATCATGACGGAGTACGCCCACTCCCAGACGGGCATCGACATCAACCCCGGCGCGACCATCGGCGAGTATTTCTCCATCGACCACGGCACCGGCGTGGTCGTCGGCGAGACGACCGTCATCGGCGACCGCGTGCAGCTCTATCAGGGCGTGACGCTCGGCGCCATGTCGCCCGCCGGAATGCACCACAGCGCGGAGACTCCCGCGCGCCGTCACCCGAAGATCGGCAGCGACGTGACCATCTACGCCGGCGCGACGCTGCTCGGCGGCGCGACGGAGGTCGGCGACAACGTGGTCATCGGCGGCAACGCCTTCCTGACCGAGTCGGTCGAGAGCGACACCAAGGTGAGCATCAAGAAGCCGGAGATGACCTTCCGCGTGAAGGGCGGCCGGTTCTGAAAACAGAAACAGAAAAGCCCGCATCGAACGATGCGGGCTTTTCCAATGGGCAGAACAGGGGGGCGGAAAGCGGTATTGGCGCACACGCGCGAACGGCTCCGACTATTTCTCCTCGAGCGGCAGGGCCACCTGCGTGACGAACCTCGCGGGGGCCTTGTGCTGCGGCGGCCCCTCG
>CALDMA010000066.1 GCA_937915075.1 uncultured Oscillospiraceae bacterium | reverse complement strand
GAAATTGGCTGTTTTCTCCCGGCTCAAAATGGCGATTTTCTCCCGGCGCTAACAACGCCAGCGAATGTTCTTGAAGATATATTTTTCAGCGCGATCCACAAGTTCGAAAATCGTTCCATGCTCACGCTGGATATCCAAAAATGTGAGCCGTTCTGTTCCGGCGAATACCGCCATTTGCAGGTCATTGTAGGGTGTCTCACCAAACAGAACCATGCCTGCGTTCAGCAGGTAGCTTCCCGCAGTCAAACTCAACTTACCCAGTACCGTATCCCTGTCGGAATAATCGAAGCTGATTCTGCCGAACTCCTGACCGCGGTGGATATACTCTTTGAGAGAGTTCTCATCTACCGAGCTCGTCAGGCATTCGGAAACTTTGCGCTCCCATACACCTTCGCTGCTCTGCCGTTCCATAATATAGTCGGTCAATTCCCGCTGGGACATTACCTTATCTTCATCCGCAACACGGATTCTGGCCACATTATAGGCAAAGTACGGTGTGTTGTGCCCTTCAAAGCTGACATGGATACAATCCTTATCATCAATATGGACTACTGCGATTTCCGGGTAAATTCTCGGCTCGATGTGGTTTGCAATCTCCTGACTGATATCCCGCAGCGTCTTTTCGGAAATTTGCTGTCCAATAGGCGTCCCATCTGGTTTTATCCCGAAATAGAGTTCGCCTTTCTGATGTTTGTTCAGGATGGCAGCAATTGATACGACGCCTTCCTTCAGTTCTCCAGTAGTCTTTTTAAATTCTAAGGTTTCGGTTTCGTGTCCGAGATTCAATTTTGCTCACCCCTCTCAACACTTTTCGATGTGTCAAATGCAAAAGTGATATTCCTGGATTTGCAGAAGTCCCGAATCACAAACAGCGTCATTTTATTCGGCTCGGTCCTTCCGTTCTCCCAGCGATTGACGGTCGCAACACTTATATTCAGCTGTTCTGCAAGCTCCTTCTGCGAAATGCGAAGCTCACTGCGAAGCTGAATAATAGAGTCTGCAAAAGTCACTGGTCATCACACCCCTTTTGCATAGTATAACACATGATAAGTTCTTTTACAATGGATTGATTTTTCTGCCTGATTTCAGGCTCGTCCGCGATGCGTTTTCCGTTTCGTTTGACTGACGATATCTCTATTCCTGACTGATAGGATGGATTTATGTGTGATTTAGGGTCGAAAATCAAGGATTATTTCTCCTGTAAGCGGTTTCAGAAAATACAAACATATGATTTTGCATCATACCTAACGCGCAGCTTAGACGGTGAGTAGGGCGACTTTTTCGCCCTTTCAATTATGCATAAAACAACTATTTCACAGCCCTTTGATGAGTTGCAACCGCTGGTTGCTAATTTTTCAATCTCGCTTGGTGGACTTTTTGGGTCTCTTTTGATAAACTGAACACAGAAAATCTGCAGAGGAGAACATGTCCATGACACTTGGAGAGAATATTGTACGCCTGCGAACACAGAAGAACTGGTCGCAGGGCGACCTTGCCGACGCGCTGGAGATCTCACGCCAGAGCGTATCCAAATGGGAGACCGACGCCTCTATTCCCGAACTCGACAAGCTCTTAAAACTCTCTGAGCTTTTTGGAGTGACACTTGACGAACTCGTGCGTGGTGAAGACGTACCGAAGACAGAACCTGTGCCCGCGTCTTTTACACCGCAGGCAACACCCGAGAGGGAAAAACGCCACACAATCGCTGGAACAGCTTTATTGTGTACCGGTGCGGTCATTTTGGTTCTCTGCCTGCTGCTCGCCGGTGATCTGTTTACGGGACTGCTGTTCGCATCACCGTTCCTCATCTGCGGCATCATCTGCTTTGCTGTGAAGCAGCGCACTGGTCTCTACTGTGGCTGGGCGGTCTATCTCTGCGTTGATTTTTACCTTCGCTTTGCGACCGGTCTTTCGTGGACGACCATCTTCATGACGCACCGCTGGACGTATGAGATGAACTATACGCGCCTTGCCATCGCATGGGTACAGTTCTTCGCTATGCTTGTGATGATCGTCTGCACGCTGCGTGCCTACCGTGCGCTCAAGTTGTCCGCGACGAAAAAGGAGGTCACATGGCTGCTCATCGGTTGGCTCGCCGCGCTCGTCGTGCTACCGCTTTTGATGAGCTACGGCATCATGCCGCTCATGCCGCTCAACTACAGCAAGTTCTCTCCATATTTCTTCATCAGCGTTCTGTATAGCTATGTGCGTTTGGCACTCGTCAACGTTTTGCTCGTGCGCACACTTGCCATCTGGCGCACAAAGCGGGAAGAGAAGAAAGCGAACCGCAATGCGGCGGAGACTTAGGAGAATATTACACATGGTCTAAATATGCCACTTTCTGATCACCATATTGAAAAGGCATGAGAATCAAGCCCCTTTACTGTCTGCATTATACCCGGCTTTCGTTCAAGATGCTTTGCAAAATGGAAATTCAATTTCTGCTATTCAAAGGGTTTGGGACTATCCCAAAAATGAAAAGCAGAGCGTTTTGGCAGACAGTCGAAACGCTCTGCTTTTTCAGTATGTGTCCGCATCGAATTTGTTTATGATTCTTTCAAATCGTATTTACTTTTGGCGGGTTCCGACTGAAAGGCAAGAATGATTTCCGTTAATTGCTGTTGCTGAAAAATCCAACCACCGCCATAATAAACCCAACTATCAGCAGAATCATTGCAGGCCAGAATATATACACGGGCATATTTTTTAATCCAACAAGGACAAAGAATGCAATGCTTAAAAGCATTAGGCTATTTCCAAACATTATCTTTTTCATGCAATTTCTCTCCAGTTTGGACTCCGATTTTTCGGTTTTTGAAACATTGTACCATGTGATGCTACTCCTGTAAAGAGCAGCAAAATGACCCAAGGCAGGCATAACGGCACATTGCAATGGAAAAGAAGGCGTGCTATGATGATAATCAATTAAGTGGAAAGGATGATTAGGAGCGCATGACGCTCCCGCGTTGACATGATCGCGATTCTGCTTGCGCCGGTGTATCTGCTGGCAAATTACTATCTGCTGCGCCGTGTGATGGGCTGGGTGAAGGCCTGGTTCCCGTTTTTCCGCACGGTGCGCCACTGGTCGCTGCCCGTGGCCGTGCAGGCGTTTCTGGCCTGCTCCGTTGTCATCGCGCTTTTCCTGCCGGAAGGAGAACTCCGACGGGCAATGAAGCTCATCGGCAACTACTGGCTGGGTGTGCTGCTGTATGTGCTGCTGGCAGTCATCGCCGCGGATCTTTTGCGGCTGCTGCTTGGCCATGTGCTGCCGTTCAAGCATATTTTCATCACAACGAAGATGCATCGCATTGCGGGCTGCGTGTGCGCGCTCGTTATTTTAGTGACATCCGTCTGGGGCGTGATCAACGCGCGCGTCATTCATGTGACGCCGTACGACGTGACGGTCAATAAGACCGTCGAGGGTATGGACGAGATGAAGATCGTACTCGTAGCCGACCTGCACCTCGGCTACAACATCGGCGAACAGCAGATGCAGCAGATGGTGGAGAAGATCAACGAACAGGACGCCGACCTCGTTGTCATTGCGGGCGATATCTTCGACAACGAATGGGAGGCAGTGGAGGATCCCGAGGCCATCGCCGCCACGCTGCGCGGCATCCGGTCAAAATACGGCGTTTACGCCTGCTACGGCAACCACGACATCGAGGAGCCAGTGCTCGCGGGCTTTACCTTCCGTCAGAGTGAAAAGAAGGAAAGCGACCCTCGCATGGACGAGTTTTTGAAGGAGGCGAACATCACGCTCCTGCGCGACGAGGGTACGCTCATCGATGGAAAGTTCTACCTCTACGGCCGCGCTGACGCGCACCGCCCGGGCCGCGGCATCGAGACGCGCAAGACGCCCGACGAGATCACGGCGGATATGGACAAGGATAAGCCCATCATCGTCCTCGACCACCAGCCCAAGGAATTGCAGGAGCTCGCGGACGCGGGCGTTGACATAGACCTCTGCGGCCACACGCACGACGGCCAGATGTTCCCCGGCAATCTCACCATTAAGCTGATGTGGGAAAACGCCTGCGGATATCTCCAAAAGGGGCAGATGCACAATATCGTCACCTCCGGCGTCGGATTGTTCGGGCCCAATATGCGCGTGGGGACAAAAGCAGAGATTTGTCCTATCACCATTCATTTTGCAAACGGATAAAGGGCTGAGCCTTTTGCGCCTCTCCCGCGCTGCACAGAAAAATGGACGAGCTACGAAAAGAGAACACTTGATTCCGGGCAAAGCAATGCCGGAGCGCATACGAAACTTTGTATGCGCTCCGGCATTTTCATTTTATTAACTTTGTACCGCTTTTTGCCGTTATCCTCGATCAGTCAGCCAGCAGCCGATGGAGCATGGTGACGATCTGCGCACGGGTGCAGGAGGCCTTGGGCATCAGTTGGTTGTTAGCGCCTTTGAGGATACCGGTGTTGACCGCCCATGCCATCGCCTCGCCCGCGTAGGCGGACACCTGCTCGAAATCA
>CALDMA010000065.1 GCA_937915075.1 uncultured Oscillospiraceae bacterium | reverse complement strand
TCCTGTCGGTGCAGTCGCTGGAGAAACGGAGGTACAACTGATGAAAAAGCTATTTGAAAAGTCCACTCGGCCGCCGGTCGAGGAGGGGCGCAATGCCCTGCGCGGCGGCTCCTATTCGCTGGCCGTCACCGCGATTGTGTTGGCAATTTTGATTGCAGTAAACGTCTTCGTCTCGGCTCTGCCGAAATTCATGACCAAGTACGACATCAGCTCCAGCAAGCTCTATTCCATCACCAGCAACACCAAAGTGGTGGTCAACAATCTTCAGCAGGACGTCACCATCTACTGGGTCGTGCAGTCCGGCGAGGAGGACGACGTCATCGAAAACCTGCTGAGCAAGTATGAGAGCCAGTCGAGCCGTATCGAGGTCGTAAAGAAAAATCCGGACGTCTACCCCACCTTTACCCGGCAGTACACCAGTGAGAGCGTCCCCAACAACAGCCTCATCGTGGAGAGCGGCGAGCGCAGCCGCTACATCAGCTACGACGACATCTACGTTCAGACCGCGGATATGTACTTCTATTCCTACTCCACCTCCTTTGACGGCGAGGGAGCCATCACCTCCGCCATCGACTATGTGGTGAACGAGGAGCAGCCCAAGCTGTACCTGCTTCAGGGCCACGGTGAGGCCGACCTGCCGAGCACCTTCCGCGATCAGGTGGAAAAGGACAACATCGAAATTGAAAGCCTGTCTCTGCTGAATACAGAAACGATCCCGGAGGACGCAGACTGCCTGATGCTCTATTCTCCGGAAAGCGACCTGTCCGAGGATGAACGGGACCTGCTGGCGGACTATGTGGCGAATGGCGGCAAGCTGCTGGTGATCGCGGGCCCGACCCGCGAGGACAGCATTCTGGAAAACCTCTACAGTCTGCTCTCCGATTACGGCGTAGAGCCGGTCGAGGGCATCGTGCTCGAGAGCGATCCCGCCTATTATTCCGCCTTCAGCGGCCCCGCCGCAATTCTGCCGGAGCTGCACAGCGACGATATCACCGACTCTCTCATCGAAGCCAATTACTCCGTCATCATGCCCATCGCGCTCGGCTTGAACACGGAGAATTCCTTCGGCAGTACGGTGACCGAGCTACTGACCACCTCGGATACCTCCTTCAGCAAGGTGTCCGGCTACGCCATGACCACCTACGACTATGAGGACGGCGACATCGACGGCCCCTTTGCTGCCGGTGTTTCCGTGCGGACCTCCGGCGGCGGAGAAATGGTATGGTTCACCTCGTCCTATTTCCTGGAGGATTCCTACAACGCATCCTCCTCCGGTGCCAACGGCGATCTGGTCATGAATGCTTTAGCGGATATGATCGGCGAGAGCGAGGCCATGGCGATCCGCAGTAAATCCCTGAACTACGACTATCTGACCATCAGCGGCTCGACCGCGTCGCTGCTGAAGGTGCTGATGATTGGCGTATTCCCGCTGACCTATCTTGGCATCGGCGTGGGCATTGTACTGACAAGAAGGAGGAAGCAGAATGAACCGGTCTAAAAAGCTCTGTATTCTGCTCGGCGTGCTCATTGTCTCCTGCCTCGCGGCATTCGCCGCGCTGCACGCAGAGGAAAAGCAGGAGCAGATCAAAACCAGCGGAGAAACCGTGCTGTCGATCGACTCCGCCAAGGTGACCGCTCTGAGCTGGACATACGACGGAATGACTCTGAGCTTCCGCCGTGACGGCGGCGACTGGCAGTACGAGGACGACGCGGAATTTCCCGTCAGCGCGGACGCGATGGACGCGCTTCTGGAGCCGTTCGCCGCCTTCGGCGCGGCCTTTACCATTGAGAATGCGGACGATCTCGGCCAATACGGCTTGGATGATCCCACCTGCACCATCACCCTGACCACCGACGACCGAACCTACACCGTAAAGCTGGGCGATTACAGCACGATGGATTCCCAGCGCTATGCGGACATCGGCGACGGCAATGTGTATCTTGCGGTCAGCGATCCCATGGACGAATACGACGTGGAGCTCGAGGACCTGATCGCCAACGATTTCGTGCCGTATTTTGATGAAGTCAGCCAAATCACCTTCTCCGGCAGCACGGAGTACACGGTAATCTACGACGAGGACGGCAAGAGTCTCTGCGCCGATGACGTCTACTTTACGTCCGCCGGCGAGCCTTTGGATACCAGCCGTGTCAATTCCTATATCAGTAAGCTGCGCTATTTGGATTTGTCGGACTATGTGACCTATAAGGCTACCGACGAGGAGCTGGCCTCCTACGGTCTGGACGACCCCGAGCTGACCGTCCGCGTGGATTATACCGACGACGGAACTTCCGATACGTTCATTCTGCACATCAGCCGCGATCCGGAGGAGCGAAAAGACGCTGCCGACAGCGGCGCGGAGGAGGATACCGCAGGCATCACAGCCTATGCCCGCATCGGCGATTCCAAAATTATCTACCGGCTCTCTGGCAACAGCTATGAGGCGCTGATGGCCGCAGACTATAATGACCTGCAGCATCAGGAAATTTTTCCAGGCGATTTCGGAGAGGTGAACAGCATCGAGGTGACGCTGGACAATGCGACATACACGATTGCTTCGCAAAAGGACGGCAAGGCGTTGCAGTGGCTCTACCAGAATGAAGAAATCGAAATCGACGATCTGCAGGAGGCGTTGGAGGCATTGACCGCGGAGGAGTTTACCTCCGAAAAGGCAGCCGGTCAGCTGGAGATCAGCCTGACGCTGCATCTGGACAACGAGGACCAGACCGATGTCACGATATCCCTCTACCGCTATGACGGCATCCAATGCCTTGCCGCCGTTGACGGAAAAAGCACTGCCTATGTCCTGCGCAACGAAGCGGTCGAGCTGATGGAGGCCGTCCGCGCGATCGTGCTGAATTAAGACCTAATGCATCATCAAAAAAGAAAGATAGCGGAGAAGCTTTTAACTTCTTCGCTATCTTTTCTGTGGTATGCCCGACTGGATTCGAACCAGCGGCCTTTGGAGTCGGAGTCCAACGCTCTATCCAACTGAGCTACGGGCACATATTCCCTTCAACGCTCCATAGTATAGCAAACTTCTACGAAACTGTAAAGCAAAATTTGGCAGAAAAAAGATCGTTAAAAAAATTGACAACTTTTCCTTCATCCTCTACAATAGAGACAATCTATAAATTTGAAAAAAGAGACAGAGCATGAAAAAAGAGAAGATCTCCGACGCCGTGATCCGGCGTCTCCCCCGCTACTATCGTTACCTCGACGAGCTGCACACCAAGGGCATCGTGCGCATCTCGTCCGGCTCGCTCGGCAAGCGCATGGGCGTGACCGCCTCGCAGATCCGGCAGGATCTGAGCTGCTTTGGCGAATTCGGCCAGCAGGGCTACGGCTACAACATCATGGAGCTGCGCGCCGAGATCGGCCACATCCTCGGCGTGGACGACAAGCGCCGCCTCATCGTCGTCGGCGCAGGCCACCTCGGTCACGCGCTGCTGCAGAACTTTGACTTCGACCAGGGCGGCTTTCTCTTCGACACCGCCTTCGACGTCTCCCCCGCCGTCATCGGCACCACGGTGAACGGCGTCACCATCCGCGGGATGGACGAGCTGGATGCCTACTGCGCCGCCAATCACCCCTCCGTCGCGGTGCTGACGGTGCCCAAATGCGTCGCGCAGGAGGTCGCCGACCGTCTCATTGCCCTCGGCGTGCAGGGCATCTGGAATTTCACCAACGTTGAGCTCAGCGGCGATGTTTTCTTTGAAAACGTCCACTTTGCCGACAGCCTGCTCACGCTCAGCTACCGCATCACCAAGCATTTTTCCCCGGAGTAAAGGAGCCGAAATGAAAAAACGCACCTTCCTTCTCGCGCTCGTCCTGACCGCGCTCGTGTTCGTCGGCTATGCCGTCGCCGCAGGAGGCGACGCGAGCGATCCCCTCGTCTCGCTGGACTTTCTGAACGGCACGTTCCGCCGTCAGGCGGAGGAAAGGATCGACGAGGCCGTTACCAAGGCGGACGCCGACGCGCTCGACGACGCCAAGGCCCGCTGGAACGCCGCGGTCGCGGCGGCGGAGGCCTCCGTCGGCTCCGACTACGCCGCCGTCTTTACCGAGACGCGCGTCAAGCAGGACGACATCCTCTCCGGCGTCACAGGTCTGCAGGTCATCCCTCTCGCCGGTGAGCTGACTGTTTCCTTTTCCGCCGGAACGGTCGTAGATGTGACCGACGGCAGAGAGCTTACGAGCGGAAGTACCATTCCCATCAACCACCGCTGCCTCGTCGCCGAGGACACCACGGCGCTGTTCACCTGCGCGTCCAGGACCGCCGTGCTCAGCTACTGCGGCAGCTATCACTTCGCCCTTTCCGACAAGCCGGACCGCAACGCGATGGCCGAGGCGCTCCAGTCGCTCTCCCTCTTCCGCGGCACGGGCAGCGGCACCGGCAGCGGCTACGAGCTGGAAAAGACTCCCACCCGCGCCGAGGCGCTCATCATGCTCATCCGTATGCTCGGCGAGGAAAAGGCCGCG
>CALDMA010000064.1 GCA_937915075.1 uncultured Oscillospiraceae bacterium | reverse complement strand
GTCTATACTTGTTTTCATCCACCACAAGATATTGTGAGAAAATTTCAAAAAACCTCTTGCATTGTGCGCGAGAGTATGCCATAATTTGAAATGCTGACGGTCAACTGCCACAAGATATTGTGTTGTAGGATAGATTTTATCGGATATTTTAGAGTAAGGGAGAGCTGCTGCATGAGGGTCATCAAGAGAAACGGCGCGGAGGTCGAATTTGATATCGTCAAGATCATTGCCGCCGTCACGAAGGCGAACAGCGCCACGGAGGAGGACGCGCGCATGACGCCGGTCCAGATCCAGCGCATCGCCGAAAGCGTGGAGCTGGCCTGTCAGGGCCTGAGCCGCGCGCCCACGGTCGAGGAGATCCAGGACTTCGTCGAGCACCAGATCATGGCGCACGGCGCGTTCGAGGTCGCCAAGCGCTATATCACCTACCGCTACACCCGCTCGCTCGTGCGTAAGAGCAACACGACGGACGACAAGATCCTCTCCCTCATTGAGTGCAACAATGAGGAGGCCAAGCAGGAGAACAGCAACAAGAACCCTGTCGTCAACTCCACGCAGCGCGACTACATGGCCGGCGAGGTCAGCCGCGATCTGACCAACCGCATCCTCCTGCCCGAGGACATCGTCAAGGCGCACGAGGAGGGCATCATCCACTTCCACGATACGGACTATTATGCCCAGCACATGCACAACTGCGACCTCGTGAACCTCGAGGATATGCTGCAGAACGGCACCGTCATCACCGGCACGCTCATCGAGCGTCCGCATTCCTTCGCCACCGCCTGCAACATCGCCACGCAGATCGTCGCGCAGGTGGCGAGCAACCAGTACGGCGGGCAGAGCATCTCGCTCACGCACCTCGCGCCCTTTGTGGACGTCAGCCGCCGGAAGATCCGCAAGCAGGTGCTTGCCGAGATCGAGGAGCTCGGCGTCGCGCAGGACGAGGCGAAGATCGCCCGCATCGTGGAAAAGCGCCTGCGCGAGGAGATCCGCCGCGGTGTGCAGACGATCCAGTATCAGGTCGTCACGCTCCTGACCACGAACGGACAGGCCCCCTTCATCACTGTGTTCATGTACCTCAACGAGGCGCGCAGCGAGCAGGAGAAGAAGGACCTCGCTCTCATCATCGAGGAGATGCTGCTCCAGCGCTACGAGGGCGTGAAGAACGAGCAGGGCGTGTGGGTCACGCCCGCGTTCCCCAAGCTCATCTACACGCTCGAGGAGGACAACATCCACGAGGATTCGCCCTACTATTATCTCACGAAGCTCGCCGCAAAATGCACGGCGCGCCGCATGGTGCCCGATTACATCAGTGAAAAGAAGATGCTTGAGCTCAAGGGCGACGTGTATCCCTGCATGGGCTGCCGCAGCTTCCTCACGCCCGACCGCTTCACCGACGCGGGCGTGGGCAACATCGCCAACGCCGGCAACTACGAGCCGGGCAAGCACAAGTATTACGGCCGCTTCAACCAGGGCGTCGTGACCATCAACCTGCCCGACGTCGCGCTCTCCTCGGGCGGCAACATCGAAAAGTTCTGGTCCATTTTTGAAGACCGCCTTGAGCTCTGCCACCGCGCGCTCCGCTGCCGCCACGACCGCCTGCGCGGCACGCTCTCCGACGCCGCGCCCATCCTCTGGCAGTACGGCGCCTGCGCCCGTCTCAAGAAGGGCGAGCCCATCGACCGCCTGCTCTACGACGGCTACTCCACCATCTCCCTCGGCTACGCCGGGCTCTATGAGTGCGTGAAGTACATGACCGGCAAGAGCCACACCGACCCCGCCGCCACGCCGTTCGCCCTGTCCATCATGCAGAAGATGAATGACAAGTGCAAGGAGTGGAAGACTGCCGAGAACATCGACTATTCCCTCTACGGCACGCCGCTCGAGTCCACGACCTACAAGTTTGCCAAGTGCCTGCAGAAGCGCTTCGGCATCATCGAGGGCGTGACCGACAAGGGCTATATCACCAACAGCTACCATGTCCACGTCACCGAGCCGATCGACGCCTTCACCAAGCTCAAGTTCGAGGCGCAGTTCCAGCACCTCTCGCCCGGCGGCGCGATCAGCTACGTCGAGGTCCCCAATATGCAGAACAACCTTGAGGCCGTGCTGCAGGTGATGAAGTTCATTTACGACAACATCATCTACGCCGAGCTGAACACCAAGTCCGACTACTGTCAGGTCTGCGGCTGGGACGGCGAGATCGACATCGTCGAGGATGGCGGCAAGCTCATCTGGCGCTGCCCGAAGTGCGGCAACACCGATCAGGACAAGATGAACGTTGCCCGCCGCACCTGCGGCTACATCGGCACCCAGTTCTGGAACCAAGGCCGCACGCAGGAGAC
>CALDMA010000063.1 GCA_937915075.1 uncultured Oscillospiraceae bacterium | reverse complement strand
ACGCGGCGCAGCAGGTGGACAAGGCCGTCCGTCATCGAGCGGTAGGCCATGCCCTTGACGCCGAAGCAGCTCGTGGCCGCGGCACCGGTGATATTAGACAGGGCGGCGTCGGAAATGCTCACTTCGCCCTTTTCGGTTTGTAACCTGATCATGGAAGATACTCCTTTCTCCCTGGTCGATATGATATGACCATATCATTATATACGAAGCGGTGCGGAATAACAAGAGAAAATATTTTGCGTAAAATGCGGGAAAATGTCAAGGACTCTATTGAAAATGAACGGGAATTCACGTATTATGGAAACTAAGGAACCTCTGATTTAATCCGCACTACCATACAAGTTCGAGATATGGTAAAATAACACCATCAAAGCAATGGTGGTGCCAAACAATGAAACAGGAAACATTTACAGACATCGAGTACAGCTACCGCAAGAAGAAAACCAAGCGGGAAGAATTTCTGGAAATCATGGATGAGATTATCCCTTGGGAAGAATGGGTTGGTGTAATCGAACCCTACTACCCCAAGGGGAAGCGCGGCCGTCCTCCCATGGGAATCGAGAAAATGCTGCGGATGTATCTGCTTCAGATTTGGTTTAACCTGTCGGATCCGGCGACTGAGGATGCAATCTATGACAGCTATGCCATGCGGAAGTTTACAGGCATTAATTTTATGACAGAATCCGTTCCGGATGAAACGACCTTGTGCAAATTCCGTCATCTGCTGGAGGCAAATGGCCTGAATAAGCTGTTTTTTGATGCGATCAACCGGGTCATGGTGGCAACGGGGCACATGATGAAGGGCGGCACGATTGTGGATGCCACCATTATCAATGCCCCCAGCTCCACCAAGAACGCAGGCAAAGCACGCGACCCGGAAATGCACCAGACGAAAAAGGGCAATGAGTGGAAATTCGGGATGAAATGCCACATCGGCGTGGATGCAGGTAGTGGGCTTGTTCATACGATTACTGTTACTGCGGCAAATGAGCATGACATCACAGAAGCAGCGAACCTGATTCGGGAAGATGACGAGGTTGTATACGGAGATTCCGGCTATCGTGGGATTCAGAAACGCCCTGAAATCAGGCAGAATGAGCACTTTTCCAACATCGACTTCCGCATCAATCGCCGCCCGAAGAGTTTACCCAAGGTAAGTGACAACGCAATCGACTGGGAACGCTACATTGAAAATCGCAAATCTTCTGTTCGCTGTAAGGTAGAGCACGCATTCCGAATCATAAAGTGTCAGTTTGGCTACAGGAAAACGGTATATCGCGGGTTGAAGAAGAACGAGAATCGCTTGTATGCCATGTTCGCCTGTGCCAATCTATATTCGCTTGCGATTGCCGGGCGAAAACTTTCCACGACCTGATATAGGGATAGTCTGCCCTTTTTAGGAAAATGGAGCAGAAATGTAAAGGCTTACTGGGCTATTTCCTGACAGAATTGTTTGAACCAAGTGAAAATCAGCTACTTTCTCGCTCTGCGCCGAATGAAGGCTGTTTATTCAGAGGTTCCCAAATGCTCAGATACGGTATTCCTGTCGTTTCTGCCATGATAAA
>CALDMA010000062.1 GCA_937915075.1 uncultured Oscillospiraceae bacterium | reverse complement strand
GCGAAGAAAAGGGGGAGTATTGCGTGAAAGTGAAGCGTTTTCATGAGTGTCCGGACTGTCACCGCATCGCGCCGTATCTTCAGCGCAAGTGTGACTGCGGTTATGTGTTCTCCGGAGGGGAGAGGGAGTATAAGACCTGCGTTGCCTGCGGCTCTCTTATTCCGGCATCCCGCCTGTTCTGCGATTGCGGCAAATTTCTCCCGATGCAGCGCGACACGCTGACGGAGGGAGATGTTGAAACCGCATACCAGGAAGGGCGCTTCGCCGGCGTCGCAGAGGAGCGCACGAGGCAGGAGGGGGAATGGTCCCGCTTTTTCCGCGCTGCCGGTCTGAAGAACACCTTCACCGGCGAGCCGATCTCCTCCGCCGCCGACTTCTACAAGTGGAAGGAAACCTGCGATGCGGCTTATCGCCAGCAGAGGAAGGAGTCGCTAAAGAATAACTACTACATCATGGACGGGTCGGATGATGCTCCCGCGGGCGTCCGCGGTGACTTTCTGGAATCGTGGGCGAAGCATTACGCTTCCTCTTCAAGCCGATCAAGCGACCCCGAGACTCCGCCGAGCGCCGAGAAGCCGAACTCCCGCCGAGTCCTGAACACGGTCGTTATAATAGCCGCTTCCGTGCTGGTCTGCGCGCTGTCCGTCGCATCTCTTCTCCAAAAGCCAGCGGTTCCCGCCGAGGACGTTTCTGAAGCTCCCCCTGCGTCGGATACGGTTCCCGCGCCCTCGACGACCGGCGTGACGATTCGGAAGATCGAGCCAGGGGACGCGGTATCTTTCTCGAATGGCGAGATCGTGAAGTATCCTGTCGGCGAGCGCCTTGCCCCCTTGACTGTTAAAACCACCGACTTGTCAAACTACTGCATCGTTCTTGAGCCGCTCGATGCCGTCGCTCGTGCAAACGGGCAAATGGCCTTTATGATTTCAGCCGGCAAGGAGGTCGATATAGCTGTCCCACTCGGCGAGTATGAGATTTTCTACACCACCGGCACCACATGGTACGGCAATAGCGATTATTTCGGCAAGGAATCGGGCTTCTACAAATGCGACGGTACCTTCGATTTTGACGCCGACGACCAGAGCGTGAACGGCTGGACGCTGACGCTGTATGCCGTTCCCAACGGAAACCTCGAAACCGATAAGATTCCTAAAAAAGATTTTCCCGTTCTGTAAAGAAAAGGCCTGCGGAATCCCGCAGGCCTTTTCTCATTGCCAGGGTGTTTCGTCCAGCTTACTCTCGGCGTAGCCTTCGTTGAGGTAGAGCCAGTCTTTCTGCGCCTTGTTCAGCGGCAGAGAGTCGATCAGCTTCAGGACTTTCTCCTTCTTGCTGTTTCGGATCACGTTGCCGTCCTTGTCTCTGTCCGACTCCAGCGCAGCGGCGTCCGCCTGGAACTTCTGATAGGTCCCGATGGGGATGCCCTGTGCTTTCGCCTCATCCGCCGCGGAATACTTCGTATCCGATCCGGAGAGCGTATTGTGCAGCAGCTCCCGCTCCTCGCTCGTGAGCGGAAGGGACTGCACCAGCTCGAAGCGTGCCGTCTCGCGCTCCGCTTTGCTCAGAGCATCGTTGCCGTCGATCTTCTTCCATGCCAAGATGGCGTCGTACACGGTCTCGCTGTCCGCGCCCATGTCCACGAGCTGCTTGTATAGCTTTGTCTGTGCCGCACTCAGCCCCTTGCCGCCGGTCGCGTAGAAGTCTCTGGTCTCGCTCAGCGCGTTCCGGCCGAACATCGTGGCCTGTACCACGTTCCAGAAGTCGTCGCTCACGGGATATTGCAGCCTTTCATCCTCGCCGCTGCCCTTATAGTAACCGCCCTTCAGAAGCGTCTCGACGCCCTGGTAGGTCTTCTCCGCCTGCCGGCCTCCTGGCAGCGTGTCGCCTGCGAGACCCATTAGCTGGCGCATGACCTCTTCCGAGAACGGTCCGTTGTCTTTCACAGCCTTCGCTGTTCCCGTCACCGTGCCGTAGATGTTCGGCATCGGGAGCGTCTGGTCGCCAAGGCCGAGGAGGCCCGCCGCGTTCCGCAGATACGGGATGTCATTGCTGACGTTGTAAAGCGTGTCCTCTGTCGCCGCACCCACGTCGAACTCGTCGTTTCCGGCGTCGGCGTCCGTTCCGAAGAGCCGCTCGCCGGTCCCGTTTTCCCATGCGTCGTCGATCCAGGTGGCGATCTGCTCATTGGTGCTCAGTCCGTTGCCGGAAGCGAGGAAGCCGACCAGAAGGCCGATCACATCGAACTGTGCCGGCGTTCCACCGTAAAGCTCCTCGGCAGTACGGTTTAGCAGGAAGGCGCCGAGCAGCGTCGCGACGATGATCCCCGCGAGCCGCTTTGCCGCTTCCTCCTTGCCGAGCTTCGCTTCCGCTTCCTTCAGTCCTGGGCCGATGAGGTCCTGCGTGACGTGCTCCCAGCTGTTGAGGGCCTCGACCTGGAACATATTCACCATCTGTGCGATCAGGTTCTTTGACTGGAAGGTGAGCGGTGCCGCGCCCTTCGACCTGGTTCCCATGATGTCGCGCGCCCAGCGGTCTGCCGCCTTCATGGCCTCCTTCGGGTTTCTCCCTGCGTCAAGCTCCTTGCGGTACTTTCCGCGCACCGCGATAGAGCTGATGAGATAATCCATGCGCTCAAGCGGCCAGAAGAGGGCCGAGGTGATCTTGCTGCCCTTGTCACTTGTGAGATAGTCGATGCCGTTCTTCTCCGTCAGAAAGTCGCTCTGGTCGGCGAAGTCGCCCTTCGTCTTTCCGGCGATGATGTCGTTGACGGCCTTAATGACGTATTTCGGCCCGATCTCGCCCGCGATCATCGGCAGCTGTGCCGTCTGGTTCAGCGAAGAGGAAAGGTTGCCCGCCACATTGGCCCGTGCAAACATCTTGTTCAGCTTTCGGCCGACGTTCAGAGAGGTTCGGCCGACCTCACGCTCCATGTCGCGGTCGGAGAAGAGCTGCTTTCCGGCCAGCTTGTTCGCATAGTCGTCCAGCCAAACGGTGAGATCGCTGTACTTGCTCGTTTTCTTGATGCTGTCGAACAGGCCCTCGACGTATTCCTCCATCTTCGCGCTCAGATCCGCATAGCTCAGATCCGACGTGTTCGTCAGCAGCCCCGCCGACTTCAGGAATGATTCCTTCGCCTCCTTCGGCGCATAGCGCAGGCTCTCTGCGCGGGAGATCTCCGCGCTGATCTCGTCCGGCCCGTATTCCTCTCGGAAATACTTCACCGCTGCACGCACGCGCATGATGTCGTCCGTATGGTAGAGCACGTCACTGAGATAATCGACGTACTTTTCAAAGCCTTTCTCCACGTCGTATTCCGTGTTCTTTCCCGCGCGGTGCTGGAAGAAGGGATTGTACCGCTTGTTCGGCTTGAAGGCCTTCGTGAGACCCGCGATGCTCGCCGGAAGGCTTCCTGCCTCTGCGCCCAGGTCCACGCCGATGCTCTTCAGCGCCTTCTCCAGCTTCCCGCTCTCGGCCTCCGGTTGGAAGTGGGGCGCGTACCCCTTGATAAAGCCGATAGGCTCGTATCCATGCGCGACGAGGAAGTGATTGATGGCCTTGTAGAACTTGTCGTACAGCGTCCGGTACGCTTCGACCGCGTGCTCGACCTTGGTCTGGTCCACGTCGGTTCCCGTCAGGTCCTCCTGCGTTTGCAGCCAGTCGGCATACCGCTGCGCAAGGTCCCGTGCTTCCTTGTCATGCAGACCGAACTCCTGCGATACATCGGTCATTTCGCCGCCGCTTTTCAGGTTTTCCGCCGCGTGGATGATCTGCTCCTTCATATCCGATGCGGCGACCAGCTCCGCGACGGCCTTGCCTTCGATCACGAGCTGCGTCAATGCGCGCTCCTTCTTGGTCAGAGCGGCCTGCTTGCCGTTCTTATCCTCGAACCGCCGCACCTCGTCGTGCATACGATTGACGAAGCGCTTGCGCTCCTGCTCGTTGACGTAGACCGGCTCGAAGATCGCCTCATTGATTTTCTGGCCCTGTTCCCAGCCGAAAATGGCTCTCATGCTGCGCTGCGGCGTGCGGTGATACAATGCAAGGCCGCCCTTTGGACTGAACAGAGCTTTCTCATACTTCTTCTCGAAGGTGTCGTTCCCTGTATCCTTGAACAGCTCCGCCGCCTGCGCACGCAGGTTTTGGCTGATGTCCTGCCGCTGCATCGGGATCGTGTCGGACTTCATGGCCTGCTCGGCCGTGTAGTAGTCCGCAAGCTCCATCACCTTTGAGGCGTTCATCCGGCTCGGGATGTCGTCGGCGTCGTAGATGCCGGCAGCGATGCCCGCCGCATAACTCTTTTCCTTCGGGGTGACGCTCAGCCGCCTTTCGGCCCGCCGGATCTCCCGCTGGATCTTCTTTGCGGCTTTGTCGTTTTCGATCATCTGCTCGACGTTTTGATAGAGGCCCGCGCTGTTCTCGATCTTGATGCCGAGATCCTGCAAGGCTTCCGTTCCCTCGAACTCTTCCTTCGGGACATTGCGCATCCGCTTCTGCCGTTCCGCTTCGGCTCTCTGCCGCATCGCGGCAAAGTAATCGTCCACATTGTCGAAGTCCTGCATCCGCGGTGCATCGCCGCGTGCCCTTGCGCGGGCGCGCTCCAGCTGTTCCTTCTGCTCCGGCGTGAGCTGCGTGTTCTCCCACTTGTCCTGTTCGTCGTCCACGGAGTAGCGCAGGGCCACGTTTCCACCGTTTGCCCTTGTGAAGCGTTCGAGGATCTGGTCGCGGTTCGCGTAGCTCAGAGGCAGTAGATCGCTCACGCCCACCTCCGCGGTGGACCTTGTGTTTCCGAAGTCCTGCCCGTGGAGTGTCAGGTGTCCGATCTCCTCTTTCGAGTATTTGTTCGACGAGTCGAAAAGCAGCACGGGGATGCTTTCGATGCCTTCCTGTTGCATGGCGTAGGCTCTGTGCCGGCCCTCGGGTCCGACGACTTCGCCTGTCTCGTGGTCGATGCGCAGCTGAATCGGCTGATAGCGGGTTGCGTCTCCCAGTTCCTGCGGATCGAGCTTTTTGCTCGCGCGCTCGATGTAGCTCCTGCCGGATTCGCTCGTCGTGAGGTCGAGAAAGTCTCGCGGCGTCATGTAGGCAATGTATGCCTGCGCGTACCTCGGCGAGCCTTTTGACGCATAATCCTTCAGGTATTGATCGACCGTGCTTGCTTCCAGCGCAACGGTTCCTTCCTCCTCGTCCACGCTGAAGCGCGCCTTCTCGATACTGTTCACCTTCGCCAGCCGGTCCGCCTCGTCGCCGGCCTTGTACTCCACGACGTTCATGCCTGCATTGCGCATCTCGCCCAGCAGGTCGGTCGGCGCATTGTCCGGCGCAATAACAGCAAGCGCTTCATCAAAGCCGACGACGCGCTGCGGCTTCGCCTCGTAGTAGCCTGTGGGGATGTTGGCCGCGCGGTCGATGAGCGCAAGGATGCTCTTGGCGTGTCCGTCGGATATGGTGTAGCCCTCCTTGCGGAACGCCGCCTTCACCGCCGCCGCGGTCTTCTTGCCCTTGGCCGCCTCCGCGATGATGCGGCTCAGGTTCTGCTCCTCCTCGA
>CALDMA010000061.1 GCA_937915075.1 uncultured Oscillospiraceae bacterium | reverse complement strand
TGCGAGATCTTCGTGCCGTTACCGATGACGGAGTTCTTGATCTCCACGAAGTCGCCGACCTTGACGTGGTCGCCGATGGTCGAATTGGGCCGCACATAGGCAAACGGTCCTACGGTCGTATGGCTGCCGATGGCGCTCTCGTTCGTCTGCGAGGCGTTGATCTCCGTAAAGTCTCCCACGGTGCAGTCGCGCACCATGGCGTTCGGGCCGATCGTGCAGTGCTCGCCGATGACCGTCTCGCCGCGCAGGATGGTCCCCGGCAGGAGCGTTGTCCCCGCACCGATCTTCACGCGCGGGTCGATGTAGACGCTGTTCGTGTCCATGACGATCACGCCGTTCGCCAGATGCTTTTCCATGATCTTCTGGCGGCACATCGGCTGCGCGGCGCGCAGCTCCTCGGCGTCGCCCACAGGCAGGAAGCCCTTGGAGATCTCACAGCCCTTGGGGAACGCGGCAAACGCGCCGTGCTCGCGCAGCACGTCGCAGCAGGCGTCCGCCGGAGCGGAATACACCGCGCCGCCGGAAAACACGCCCACCGGCAGCACCACGCCGTTGACGATCAGAACGCTGCCCGTTTCGCCCTCAAGGAGCTTCAAAAGCTCCTCCGCGTGCTTCGCGCCGTCAACAAAGGTGACGTCCGCCTCCTTGGGCAGATAAGGCTTCATCCGCTCCTGCGCGGAAACGTCGGAAACAATAAAAAGCCGCTCAATGCCGCGCCCGCACAGCTCCGCGCACATCCACGTCAGGACGGGGCAGAACAAAATGGGCTGCAGCATCAGCGGCGTCTTCTCTTCGGTACAGGTGATATTGTCCGGCATGAAAAGCACGGCGATCTTCTGGTCCATCGGATAGTCCCCTCCTTTGCGTCCACTTACATTTTTATCTGTATTATACCAAACCTTTTTGAAAAATCCACCTTTTCCTGCAATTTTCCCAAAAAGTTTTTCATGCTCTGCATGAATTCATGCAATGTGCAAAATAATGTTAAAGAAAGTGAGTTTTATGGTTGATTTCGTAAACTTTAAGAGGTATAATAAGCAGACTTTCGGAAAAAGGTGGGATGGTTCCGTGCTGAATATCGTGCTCGTTGAGCCGGAGATCCCGCAGAATTGCGGCAACATCGCGCGCACCTGCGCCGCGACCGGTTCGCGGCTGCACCTCGTCAAGCCGCTCGGCTTCGACATTTCCGACCGCGCCGTCAAGCGCGCGGGGCTGGACTACTGGCATCTGGTCGAGGTCAGCACCTACGAAAACCTCGCCGACCTCTTTGAACAGCACCCCGAAGCCGCCGCGGACTGCTGGCTCGCCACGACCAAGGCTCCGCAGGGCTACTGCGAGGCGGAATTTCACGACGGCTGCTGGCTCTTCTTCGGCAAGGAGACCGCCGGCCTGCCCGAGGACTTCCGCATGGCGCATTATGAACGCTGCATCCGCCTTCCCATGCGCGCCGAGGCACGCAGTCTGAACCTGAGCAATTCCGTCGCCATTTTGACCTATGAGGCTCTCAAGCAGCTCGGCTTCCCCGGGCTCAAGGGCACCGGCGAGATGGCGGAGCAATAAGGCTGATCCGTAAACATTCACATAGAAGGAGCGTCATCATGAACTACAACAAAAAGACCGTGTACGACATCGACGTGGCGGGCAAGAAGGTCCTGCTGCGCTGCGACTTCAACGTCCCCCAGGACAAGGCCACCGGCGCGATCACCTCGGATAAGCGCATCGTCGCCGCCCTGCCGACCATCCGCTATCTGCTTGAGCAGGGCGCGGCGGTCATCGCCTGCTCGCACCTCGGCAAGCCCGAGCCGAGCTTTGAAAAATGGGTGAAAAAGCAGACGGAAAAGGGCAAGGACCCCGCCGAGCTGACGGAGGAGAAGTGGCAGAAGTCCTTAAAGAAGCTCACCCTCGCCCCCGTCGCCGAGCGGCTTTCTGAGCTTCTCGGCAAGCCGGTCGTCTTCGCGCACGACGTCGTCGGTCCCGACGCCAGAGCCAAGGCTGCGGCGCTCAAGGGCGGTGAGATCATGCTGCTCGAGAACACCCGCTTTGAAAAGGGCGAAACAAAGAACGATCCGGCGCTTGCCAGAGAGCTTGCCTCCATGGCCGAGGTCTACGTTTCCGACG
>CALDMA010000060.1 GCA_937915075.1 uncultured Oscillospiraceae bacterium | reverse complement strand
CAGCCGCTTTTTCAATCCGACGTTGAAGGTGTAGATGTTTGCCGTATCCTCGTCCTCGTTGAACAGAATGATGGTTTCCTTTTCATACTTCGTCAGCTTCGCCATAATTGCCCTCCATATCGTAGCTGCTGATTTCCGCCAGACGCAAAGTCAGTTCCGCTTCATAGTAGCCGTCCATTTCCATGCGGAGCATGGGGTAGAAGCGGCGATACCAGTTGTGCGCTTTCTCGATGCTTAGCTTGATAGCCAAATCGTTGAACAGTTCTCCGGCAGCAGGGTCGGGCGTGATAGCTGCCAGCAGTTGCAGCCGTTCAACCGTTGCTCTGAGGTTGTGGCAGCCAAAGGTGTAAAGGACTTTCTTCTCGTTGATGTTCAGCTTCATAGTGTGTTCCTCCTGATTTTTGATAAATTCACAAAGAAATACCTGTCGCTTTTGCTTCGGTATGAAATTAGCAGGTCTGGACTTGGAAAATCAGCAGTAAATCAACTCATGCTTGATGATTTCCTCGGCTCGGCTGCGGATGGAGTTCATGGACTGCACCCATAACATCTGGTCGGAAGCTTTCATAGCTTCGTTCACGCCCTCGACTTCTGCCATCTGCTCGATGATGAGATTGCATCTTTCCGTTGCCTGCTCGTTCAGATCGGCAAGGAAGGTGTGCAGTTCACCCGAGAGGACAAGAGTCGAATACAGAGCCGGGCGGTACTGCCGCAGATATGCCCTGTGAAGATTGCCCCACCTGCCAATGGGACGGTGTTCCTCCGGCAGTTTCCAGTCTGGCACATAGTAATCGCCTACAAGAATGTAGTCGATGCCGTTTTCGTGGATTCTTGGCTTCAATTCTTTCATGCTGGTAGTTCCTCCTGCCTTGATTTCCTTTTGTGGTACTCATCCCTGCGCTTGGCAAGGGTAGCTTCATATCGCCGGATGGCTTCGGGGTCTCCAGCTTCCGCATCTGCTTTCATTTTCTGATAGCATCTGACGGTAGCTTCACTC
This sequence comes from uncultured Oscillospiraceae bacterium, assembly GCA_937915075.1. GTDB lineage: Bacteria > Bacillota > Clostridia > Oscillospirales > Oscillospiraceae > Hominicoprocola. The sequence continues at coordinate 16,650 of CALDMA010000060.1, read as the reverse complement.
TGATATTTCCGTTTTTCTGCCAGTTTCCTTGCGGCTTCTTCATCGGTTTTGGCAAGTTCCACAAGGGCTTCGTATTCAGCCTTTCGCTTGGCAGTCCTTGTGCGGACATACTCCTTTTTTCGGGCTTCCATCATGGCGGCATACTCTGGATCAGCCGCCATCTTTACTTCTTCACGCTCCTTTTTGCGCTGTCTGGCTTCGGCTTCCTTGGCTCTCATTGCTTCCAGCTGCATGGCTGCTTCGGGGTCTGTCTTTGCCTTTTCTTTCAATTCAGCCCGTGTCAGCTTCTTTTTCTTTTTGGCTCGCTCCACCCGCTTACGCTCAGTTTCAAGCATCTTTTCACGCTTGATGCGTTCTTTTTCCTCTAACTGACTGATATATTCCGGGCTGGCTTCTCTGGCTTCCTTTAGCTTCTGGCGGTGCTTCTGATTCCGTTCACGCTGATATGCCAGATGTTCTTCATACTGTGCGATAGCGACCGGATCTCCGGCTTCCGCAGCTTCTCGCAGAGCGACCAGCTTCTGCTTTCTGCGCTCGGTTGACCGCTTGCCCTTTTCCTGCTTCTTCCGCAGCTGTTCGGCTTCGATGGCGGCAATGCGTTCTTCCTCGGAAACAGCTTCAACAGGTGGGTAGTAGTTGCTGATGAAATTGAAATGAATATCAATGTTCTGCTGGCGGTAGATGGTTCGACCGCCTGTGGCTTCGTGAACCTCAATCCTGTCAATGAACGCATAGAGCATGGTGTCGGTCAGTTCCTCGCAGTCCCGGTATTTCTTGACCAGAGCGATAAAACGGGATGCGTCCACCTGCTTGATTTCGTCCTGCTGAACCAGATTTTCCAGCTCTGCAACACGCCTTTCCAGCAAAATTTGTTCTTCATCGTACTGCTGAATCATGCGCTGTGCCTGTCGCTCCGGCAGCAAGCCGCTCAAGGTACTCTCATAGAGCTTGTTGATTTTTTCGTCCAGCTCAGCCATTCGCTTCTTTGCTTCGGCAAGTTCCTGATAGCCGTTGTTTGCCGTTCTGGTCTGCTGCTCGTTCCAAACGGCTTTGAGCTGCTGAATAAATTCGTCCTCGTTTTCAAGAACATATTTGCTTACAGCCTGAATTGCCTGTAAAATTGCCGCTTCCAGAACCGATGTTTTTACATAGTGGGAAACACATTCTCCGCTCTTGCTCCGATAATTGCCGCATTGAAAAGCGGAATCTGAATCATAGTGCTTTTCGCTATGATTAGCTTCGGGACTGATAAATCCCATTCTTGCGCCGCAGTTAGCACAATACACCAAGCCGGACAGGCGGTGGGAGTAGGTGCCGTTCGCCACTCTCGGCTTTTTCTTCGAGCGTATCTTTCTGGCAATATCCCATGTGTCTTGGTCGATGATGGCTTCATGTGTATCAGGGAAAATCATCAGCTCATCCGGCGTTGCGGCTCTGCGCTGCTTGGTCTTGAAGTTCTCGCAGATGGATTTGCCCAACACAGTATGACCGAGATATTCCTGCCGATCAAGGATGTAGCCAACGGTGGTTGCACTCCATCGGCAGGGGTCTGCCACATTCTTGTGCCTGCAATTCTTCGGCTGATTTAAGGCTGCATAAGCGGAGGGAATCAGCACTTTGTCTGCTGTCAGCATTTCCGCAATGGCGGTGGTGCTGTTGCCCTGACAAACCAGACGGAAGATTTTTCTGACAACCTCTGCGGCTGGCTCATCCACGATGAGGGTCTGCTTATCGTCCGGCTCCCTCTTGTAGCCATACGGGATAGAGCCGCTGCATCGCATTCCGTCTTTCATTCTGGACTTGAAGATTGCCTTGATTTTGTTGCTGGTGTCCTTGGCATACCACTCGTTCATGATGTTCAAGAACGGTGTGAAGTCATTGTCCTGCGGGGTAGCACTGTCCACATTGTTGTTGATGGCTATGAACCGAACTCCCTTTTTCGGGAAAAGGATTTCTGTGTAGTAGCCAACTTGCAGGTAGTTTCTGCCAAAACGACTGAGATCCTTTACAACAAGGGTCTCCACTCGTCCGGCTTCGACTTCTTCCAGCAGGGCGGCAAAACCGGGACGATTAAAATTCGTGCCGGAATAGCCGTCATCATAGAAGTGCCGGATATTTCTCAGCCCATGCTGATGGGCATATTCTTCAAGATATTTCTTTTGGTTCTGGATGGAGTTCGATTCCCCAGCCTGTTCATCATCCCTTGATAAACGCTCATACAGAGCTGTGATTTTGATTTCTTCTTTCTTAGCCACGGTTTTAACCTCCCTTCTTCAAAAATCTTTTTTTGTGAAACGCTCCTTTTTTCTATCCTCTTATAGTATAACCTTTTGGGTCAGTAATGACATACGAGCTGTGAAGCTGCATGATATTCGGCTTGCAGAAAAACCGTGTTTTGCCGCTGCCAGAGCCGCCGATAACAAGAATATTCTTGTTTCTCGCGTTCTTCGGGTCTTTGGGGCGGTTGGACATCATCAGCTGTTCCGTCTGCGTCAGCAGCACATTGTTGTCAAAGACGGGATCAATGAACGGCTTGATGTCTGCCGCTGTACCCCAACGCGCCGTGCCGTACTCCATGCCTTTGCGGTATTTCTTGGCGTTCTTCTGCTTAGAGTAGACCACCAGCCGGATAATCACGGCTGCAGCAAGCCCAATCAGCAGATCGGTGGGATGGAAGCTGGGGGCGGCACTTGCAAAGGCTGCGGAGAAGCCCTGCCCGATATGCAGCAGCTTTGCAGACAGATCCGCACCCTGCGCCAGCCGGAACGCCTGTCCGACCTTTCCAAACAGATAGACAAAGGCGAGGTACGGGAGATGGAGTATGATTTGCTTTTTGATTTCCGGCTTCATCGGTCAATCCCCCTGTCCATATTTTTCACCTTGTCCCGCTTGGCGGTCTGCGCGGCTTCGGCCTTCTTCTCGGCAAGGTCGCGCCGCACAGAGGGCTTGCGCTCCTTATCCAGCTTTTTCTTGGAAAACTCCCGAAACGCTGCCGTCAACACGTCCGCGTCCCGTCCCTTGAAAAACACAAGGTATCGGTCATCTGCCTTTTTCAGCGCAAAATCAATGCCGTATTTCTTCGCTGTGCTTTCAAAGGCTTTGATATTCGCATCGGTGATTTCGATATTGGAAACGCCCGTGCCGTGCCGCATAAGCTGTTTCAGCGTTTGCTTGCCGCGATGGGGCGTGTCCCTTGCCTTGCGGTAGAGCTGCAAGAGCTTCCGCAGCGCGGCTTGCAGCACCTTTCCGTCCAGCTTTGCCGTCTTGATTGCAAGGGCAATCGTCTTTCGGGTTACTTCTTCCTGCAATGGTTATCACTCCTTTCGATTTTTCTGCCACAGTCAGGGCGGGCGCACCCGCCAGATCAGCCATATCCTCATAGGCTCTCGTCCGGCGAACAGGAATAGTCTGGAATACCTGATTTCGGCTTGCCCCAATCAGGGCTTGCCATGTCGTGTGCGACAAGGGCGGTATAGTAATTGTCGATGGTAGACGGAGCGTTGAACAGCACCGCCCGCAGATATTGCTTGATGTTGCGGATCTTCGTGGTGTTCTCCCGCATACAATCCATGACAAACTCAATGTGGCTGCTGTTCAGCTTCAAAAATTTACTCTTTACCAGCTCGGCGGGGTAATCGTCGCCAGCGATGCGGAGCGTCTTTCGCGCAGAGCAGACAGTTTCCAGCATGAGGTCTACGATCTCGTCCAAACGCTCCTTGTCCATTTTTGGGTTCTGCATGAGCGCGTCGTACTCGATATTCTCCATGATGATTTCACGGTAAATATCTACGGCACTCTGTTTGAACGCTTCCGTTCCTTTCCGTTCCGGCGCAGCCCTGCAAGGTGAGGGGTCAGGGGAAAGGATAGGAAAGGAATCGGTACTTGATAGATCCGTAATTGATTTTCCTTTCTTTGATAAGTTAGTTCTTGGTCTATCTTTATTTAATTGCGTTGGATTTTCCGACGTCGGATTTTCCGTTGTCGGATTTTCCAACATCGGTTTGCCCGGTATTGGATTTTCCAACACCGGCTGCGGCTGCTCATAGATGGTGTATTCGATAGCAGTCATTTTGCCTTTTTCATCGCGTCCCTGCCGCCGCAGGATATATCCGGCTTTTTCAAGCTCCCATACGGCGGTACGGATCGCGTCAATGCTCTCACGGTTGATATGGGATAGCCCTGCAAGGGTATAGTCCCAATCCTCCGGCAGGGACAGCATTTGCGATAACAGCCCCTTGGCTTTCAAGGTCAGCTCCTTGTTTCGCAGATGGTGGTTTGACATGACGGTGTACCCGCTGTTGCGCTCCACCCGAAATACTGCCATAGGTTATCAGCTCCTTTCTCTCACTTCGCCGTGCCGCGCCGGAGGGCGGTCAGCTTGCCCGGCTCATACGGACATTCCGCGTACACGCAGAACTGGTACTTCCAATGCGGACGGTAAAAGTGACAGGTATTGCAATCCTCGCAGTCGGCACAGCCGCCGTTTTCATAGCGGTCAAAGCCGGGCTTTCCCCGCATGAGCATTTCAAACGCACGGCTGCTGCCGTTCGTAAAGTACATTGTGGCTGCACCTCCTTTCAGATTTGGGCAGAAAAAAACGCCGTAGACTTTTCTCAAAATCTACGGCGTGGGCGTATGCGAAAAGGGATGCTGCCTTGCGGTAACATCCCTTTTGCGCTTGGTTATTCAATTTTGAGCTAACCTGTTTGCCCTCTGCCCTTAAAAGCGTTGATTTTACTGGGTTTCTGCTTGTTTTCTTATGTCAACGCTCTTGAGCCGTCTTATTTTATCAGCCGTTCCATATCCTCCGGCAGCGGCGCGGTGAAGTGCAGGGCCGCGTGTGTGAGCGGATGGGTGAACCACAGCGCATACGAGTGCAGCGCGGGGCGGGCGATGAGAGCCCGGTCCTCCGTGCCGTAGAGCCAGTCGCCCGCGAGCGGATGGCCGAGAGACGCCATGTGGACGCGGAGCTGGTGCGTGCGCCCGGTCTGGGGCGCGAGGCGCAGGAGCGTCAGCTCGCCGTGGCAGGAGAGCACCTCATACTCCGTGCGGGAGGGGAGTCCGTCGGGCGCGACGCAGCGCTTGACGAGCGAGCCCTCGGCGCGGGCGATGGGGGCGTCGATGACGCCGTGCGGCGGCGTGACGCGGCCAAGGGCGAGGGCACGGTATTCGCGCCGCAGCTCCTCGGAGTGCAGCGCGCGGCGCAGCAGCTCGTGAACGTAGCCGGACTTTGCCGCGATGAGCAGGCCCGAGGTGCCCTTGTCCAGCCGGCTGACAAAGTGCGGCACCGTTCCCGCGCCGAGGTAGGCGACCAGCGCTCCGGCAAGGTTCGGCGCGGCGAGGTCGGTGGACATGGGGTGCATGGCGAGCCCGGCGGGCTTGTTGAGCACCAGCAGATCCTCGTCCTCGTAGACGATGGCAAGAGGGATGTCGAGCGGCGCGACGTCCGTTTCACGCGGCGCGCGCTCGGAGAGAACGACGGTCACGGCGTCGCCGGTGCGGACGACAGCGTTTACATGGACGCTTGCGCCGTTGAGCAGGATCGCGCCCTCGCGCCACTTGAGCGTTTTGAGCAGCGTGGAGGAGATGCCAAGCTCGCCGCGCAGCAGGTGCTTGAGCGGACGGCCGTCGAAGACGGCGGGGACGGTGCATTGCAGGGTACGCATGGCGATCGGCCCCTCTCTTGAAAATTCACAGACAGTATACCATTTCAGCGGGAAAAATGATATACTAACGGCAGAAATTTTATCGGAGGTGTGCCCGTGGACAAACACACGATCTGCCTTTTGAACGATTCCTTTCCGCCCATCATCGACGGCGTGGCGAACGCCGTGGTGAACTACGCGAAAAACATTGAAAAGTATCACGGTCACGCCGTGGTGGTCACGCCCTCCGTACCGGGCGCGGATGACAGCGGCTTTCCGTTTCCGGTGGTGCGCTACCCGAGCATCGACACGCGCCGGCTCGTCGGCTACGTCGCGGGCTATCCGTTTTCGCCGGAGACGGCGCTGCGCGTGCGCGAGGAGAAGGTCGAGCTGCTGCACACGCATTGCCCCATCGCCTCGGCGATCCTCGCGCGCTCGCTGCGCGAGGTGGTGGACGCGCCGCTGGTGCTGACCTACCACACAAAGTACGACATCGACATCGCCAAGGCGGTGAAGAGCAAGCTCCTGCAGGAAAGTGCCATCCGCGCGCTTGTGCAGAACGTAAACGCTTGCGACGAGGTGTGGGTGGTGAGCCGCGGTGCGGGCGAGAACCTGCGCTCGCTCGGCTACGAGGGCACGTACACCGTGATGGAGAACGGCGTGGACGTGCCGCGCGGGCGCGTGAGCGTCGCGGCGGTGACTGCCGCGACGGCGGGCTGCGATCTGCCGGATGGCGTGCCGCTGTTCCTGTTCGTCGGGCGGCTGATGTGGTACAAGGGCCTGCACATCATTCTCGATGCGCTCCGTGCGCTGCGGGAACAAGGGCAGGACTTCCGCATGGTGTTCATCGGCGCGGGCGGCGACGAGAAGGAGGTCCGCGCGGAGGTGGAAACGCTGCGGCTCTCGGACCGCTGCTTCTTCACCGGCTCCATCGCCGACCGCGAGACGCTGCGCGCGTGGTACTGCCGCGCGGACCTGTTCCTGTTCCCCTCGACCTTTGACACGAACGGCCTTGTCGTGCGCGAGGCGGCGGCGAGCGGCTGCCCCAGCGTGCTCGTTGCGGGAAGCTGCGCCGCCGAGGGCGTGACCGACGGGCGGAACGGCTTCCTGATCGAGGAGAACGCAGGGAGCCTGTGCGCGAAGCTGACCGCGCTCTGTGCGGACCGTGAGGCGATGCGCCGCGTGGGAGAAAATGCCATGCGCGAGCTGTATCTTTCGTGGGAGGACGCGGTCGCGCGGGCCAATGAGCGCTACGCGGTCGTGCTCGACCGCTACCGCAGCGGGAAATACCCGAAGCACGAGCGCTTCAGCGACGAGTTCTTCAACACGCAGGGCGATCTGATGGAGGCCATGAGCCGCGTTACCGAGATGCGCGGCGAGACGGGACGGCTCCGCCGCGAGCTGCGCGAGGGCTTCGACGAGGCGCGCGAGGCGCTGCGGGAAAAGCTTGAAAAGGAATGGTAGGCAGCTCCCGCCGACCGGAAAAAACCGACACAAACGAGGAGGAAGAGAACATGAAAGAAATTCGGGTTCTGCTGCTTAACGGCAGCCCGCGGGCCAACGGCAACACCGCGCTCGCGCTGCGCGAGATGGAAAAGGTCTTTGCCCAGAACGGCGTGCAGACGGAGACGGTGCTGCTCGGGAATCAGGCAATCCGCGGCTGCACGGCCTGCGGCGCGTGCGCGAAGCTGGGCCGGTGCGTGTTTGATGATGCCGTCAACGAGCTGGCCCCGAAGCTTGAGGCGGCGGACGGGCTGGTCGTCGCCAGTCCGGTCTATTACGCCTCGGCCAACGCGACGCTCATCGCCTGCCTGGATCGCCTGTTTTACTCCACGCCCTTTGACAAGACCATGAAGGTCGGCGCGAGCGTGGTGTGCGCGCGGCGCGGCGGCTGCTCGGCGACCTTTGACGAGCTGAACAAATATTTCACCATTTCCGGTATGCCCATTGCCTCGAGCCAGTACTGGAACAGCGTCCACGGCAGGGCCGCGGGCGAGGCGGCGATGGACGCCGAGGGCTTGCAGACCATGCGGACGCTGGCACGGAACATGACATTCCTGATGAAGAGCATCGCGCTCGGCCGCGAGACGTTTGGCCTGCCCGAGCAGGAGGAACGCGTTGCGACGCACTTCATCCGCTGAAACGGAAAAAGCGACCGTGAAAACGGTCGCTTTCCTTTTTGCTTGAATCAGCGGTTCAGATACGCGCGGCACTTCGCTTCCGCGTCGTGCGCGAGCTTTTCCTCGTCCACCGTGACGAGGTGGCCGTGCTCGACGGTCACGCGGCCTTGGACCACGGTGTAGTCCACCGGCCCGCGCACGCCGACCGTGCCGAGGACGCTGGTGGGATCGAAGCAGGAGCCGACCAGCTCAAGGCGGCGGGAGTCGATCATAAAGAGGTCGCAGCACTTACCGACCTCGAGCGTACCGATGTCGTCGCTGCGGCCGAGCAGACGCGCGCTGCCGCGCGTCGCCATCTTCAGCACGTCGTAGCCGCTGGGGGCTGCCTTGCTGGAGTTCAGGCGGTGGAGCAGGAACGCGACGCGCAGCTCCTCCATGAGACTGGAGCCGTCGTTGGAGGCAGAGCCGTCGACGCCGAGGCCGACGGGGACGCCAAGCTCCAGCATCTCGGGGATGCGGGCGATGCCGGAGGAAAGCTTCATATTGGAAATGGGGCAGTGGCACACGCCCGTGCCGGTCTTGGCGAGAACGCGAAGCTCTTCGTCGTTGAAGTGGATGCCGTGGGCAAACCAGACGTCGTCGCCGGTCCAGCCGAGACGCTCCATGTACTCGAGCGGGCGGACGCCCTCGCGCGCAAGCATGAAGTTTTCCTCGTCCTTAGTCTCGCACAGGTGCGTGTGCAGGCGCACGCCCAGCTGACGGGCGAGAACGGCGCTCTCGCGCAGCAGGTCGGCGCTGACGGAGAACGGCGAGCAGGGCGCGAGCGCGACGCGGTGCATCGCGCCGAAGCTGCGGTCATGGTACTGCGCGATGACACGCTCGGAGTCCTTCATGATCTCGTCGACCGTCTGCACCACGCTGTCCGGCGGCAGACCGCCGTCCTTCACCGAGAGGTCCATGCTGCCGCGGGAGGCGTACATACGGATGCCCAGCTCGTCCGCGGCGCCGAACTGTGCGCCGAGCAGGTCGCCGGTGTCCTTCGGGAAGACGTAGTGATGGTCGAAGCAGGTCGTGCAGCCGTGCTTCATCAGCTCGCCCATGCCGGTGAGGGAGGAGAGACGGATGACCTCGGCGTCGAGGTTCTTCCAGATCTCATAGAGCGTCTTGAGCCAGTCGAACAGCTCCATGTTCTGCACCTCGGGGAGGTTGCGGGAAAAGACCTGATAGAGGTGGTGATGCGTGTTGACCAGACCGGGGTAGCAGAGCATGTGGCTCGCGTCGATGATTTTGTCGGCCTTACGGTCGAGGTTTGTGCCGATCTCCTTGATGAAGCCGTCCTCGGCGTAAAGATCGACGTTTTCGTATACGGTGTCGGCGCTGTCGCAGGAGACGAGCGTGCGGATGTTTTTGACAAGTAAAGTTGACATAATGGTTTCCTCCTCGTGAAAAAGGAAGCGCCTTGCGGCGCTTCCTTTTTTGATAATTCAGCGCTCTTCGCGGAAGTAATTCAGACCCAAAGAAGCGGGCGGCTGCTTTTCCTTGTTGTTGCGCATACTCGAAATGATGAGTACGATGACCGTGACCACATAGGGCAGGATCTTATAGAGCTGCGTGGGGATGAACGCGATGACCAGACGCAGGTAGAGGATCATCAGCGCGCCGAAGAGCACGCTGCCCCAGATCGCGCCCAGCGGACGCCACAGGCAGAAGATGACCAGCGCGACGGCGAGCCAGCCGACGCCGGAAAGGCCCTCGTGGTTCCAAACACCGCCCGCGATGGTCATGATGTAGACCATGCCGCCGACGGCGCTCACGCCGCCGCCGATGACGGTGGCAAGGTACTTATAGCGCGTGACATTGATGCCGGCGGCGTCCGCGGTCGCGGGGCTCTCGCCCACGCTGCGCAGGTACAGGCCGCTGCGGGTCTTGTTGAGGTACCAGTACAGCGCGACGGCGCAGGCAACGGCGAGGTAGAAGAAGAAGCTGTTGCCGAAGAGGATGCCGCCGACCACCGGAATGTCCTGCAGGCCCTTGGGGAAGGGGGAGTTCTGAAAGTAGCCCTTGAGCATATTGCTCACGGAGATGTAGCCATTCTCGCTCACGCGCATATACTCGCCGATGAACTGGCCGACGCCCGTGCCGAAGATGGACAGCGCCAGACCGGTGACGTTCTGGTTCGCGCGCAGCGTGATGGTCAGGAAGCTGAAGATCAGCGAGGCGATCGCGCCGGCGAGGAAGGCGAAGAAGATGCCGACGAGGATGGCGACGAAGCCGTTGGGAGAGGAGGAGAGCTTTTCATAGTAGTACACGCCGCCGAGACCGAGCGCGCCACCCATGAACATGATGCCCTCCACGCCGAGGTTGAGGTTGCCGGACTTTTCCGTCAGGATCTCGCCGAGCGTGCCGAACAGCAGCGGGGTGCCGTAGGTGATGGCGGCGATGATGAGGGTGATAAGTAAAGTCATTCCTTAGCCGCCTCCTTTTCGGTCTTCGACGAGCGGAAGATGAGTCGATAGTTGATGAAGAACTCGCAGCCGAGCATACAGAAGAGCAGGATGCCCGTGATGATGTCGGAGATCGAGGCGGGCACAGCCAGACGGGTCTGAAGCGTTTCGGCGCCCTTGGAGATGACCGCGAGCATCATGGAGATGGCGATCATCGCGAAGGCGTTGAGCTGGCTGAGCCATGCGACCGTGATAGAGGTGAAGCCGACGCCGGCGGCGACGCCGTCGTAGAGCGTGGTGTTCGCGCCGGAGGCGACGATGAAGCCGACCAGACCGGAGATCGCGCCGGAGAGGAACATCGTGCGCATCATGACGTGGCCGACGTTCATGCCCGCGTAGCGGGCGGTGTTGATGGAGTCGCCGATGACGGCGATCTCGTAGCCGTGCTTGGTGTGGTTCATGTAAACGTGCATGAACACGACGAGGATCAGCACGATGATCCAGCCGCAGTGGACGCCCAGAACCTTCGGCAGCGTGGCCGCCTTATCGAACTGGGGAATGATCTGCGAGCCGGGACGGCCTTCCCACGGACCGCCCTGCAGCCAGCGGACGACGCCGATGATGATGTAGTTCATCATCAGAGTGAAGAGCGTTTCGTTGGTGTTCCACTTGGCCTTGAAGAAGGCGGGGATCAGCGCCCAAATGCCGCCCGCGACAGCGCCCGCCAGACCCATGATGAGGAGCAGGACAGCGGACGGGACCTTGCCGACCCAGTAGAGGGCGAAGTAGCTCGCGGCGATGGCGCCCGCGGTGATCTGGCCCTCGGCGCCGATGTTCCAGAAGCGCATCTTGAAGCAGGGGGCGATGGCCAGCGCGCAGCCGAGCAGAGGCACGGCGAGCTTAACGGTCTGACGGATGGCGGTCTTTTTGCCGAGCGCACCGGTGATGATGGTGGCATAGCCGTCGATCGGCGTGGCGCCGTCGGGCAGGGCGATCGCCATGACGAGGCCGCCGAGCAGGAGCGCAAGGACGATGGAGGCAAGGCGGATGCACCAGACCTTCCAGGGCTCCATCATGTCCCGCTTGGCGAGACGGATCAGGGGAACTTTATTCTCGTTATGCATGGACCGCTTCCTCCTTTCCGCCGCCGACGCGGGTCATCATCAGGCCGATCTCTTCCTTGGTGGCGGTGCGGGCGTCGACGATGCCGCTGACCTTGCCGCCGCAGAGCACGAGGATGCGGTCGCACAGCTCAAGCAGAACGTCCAGATCCTCGCCGACGAAGATGACGGCGACGCCCTTCATCTTCTGCTCGGTCATGAGGTTGTAAATGGTGTAAGAGGTGTTGATGTCCAGGCCGCGCACGGCGTAGGCGGACATCAGCACGTTCGGCGCGGACGCGATCTCACGGCCGACGAGCACCTTCTGCACGTTGCCGCCGGACATACGGCGGACGGGGAACTCGGTGCTGGGCGTGACGACCTCCAGCTCCTTCCAGATGCTCATGGCAAGCTCATTCGGGTCCTTGCGGTTGACGAACACGCCCTTGCCCTTCTTCCAGGAGCGGAGCATCATGTTGCCGGTCATGCCCATCGAGCCGACAAGGCCCATGCCGAGACGGTCCTCGGGAACAAAGGCGAGCGCGACGCCGGACTTCTTGATCTGCATCGGCGTCTTGCCGACCAGCTCGGACTCCGGAGCGCCCTCGGGGGTGTAGCGGATGCTGCTGCCCTCGGCGACGGGATAGAGACCGGCGATGGACTCGAGCAGCTCACGCTGACCGCTGCCGGCGATGCCGGCCACGCCGAGGATCTCGCCGCCCATGGCGGTGAAGGAGACGTGGTCGAGGCGGACGACGCCCTCGTTGTCGTAGCAGGTGACATCCTGCAGCGTCAGGCGCGGGACGGGATTCTCATAGCGCGGACGGTCGATGTTGAGCGTGACCGCGTGGCCGACCATCATGTCGGTCAGCGCCTGCGGGTTGGTCTCGCTCGTGTTGACCGTGCCGATGTACTGACCCTTGCGCAGCACCGCGACCTTGTCCGACAGGGACATGACCTCATGCAGCTTGTGGGTGATGATGACGATGGCCTTGCCGTCGGCGCGCATATTGCGCAGCACGTTAAAGAGCTTTTCGGTCTCCTGCGGGGTGAGGACGGCGGTGGGCTCGTCGAGGATGAGCGTGTCCGCGCCGCGGTAGAGGACCTTGACGATCTCGACCGTCTGCTTCTGGGAGACGGACATATCGTAGATCTTCTTGGTCGGGTCGATGTCAAAGCCGTAGCGGTCGCAGATCTCCTTGACCCTGGCGTTGGCGGCCTTGATGTCCAGCTTGCCCGGCTCGTCGAGACCGAGGACGATGTTCTCCGCCGCGGTGAACACGTCCACGAGCTTGTAGTGCTGGTGGATCATGCCGATGTGGTTGTCGAAGGCGTCCTTCGGCGAGCGGATGGAGGTGAGCACGCCGTTGACGTAAATTTCGCCCTCGTCGGGGAAGTAGATGCCGGCGAGCATATTCATCAGCGTTGTCTTTCCGCTGCCGTTTTCACCGAGCAGGGAAAGGATCTCGCCCCGGTTGATGGTCAGGTCGATGCTGTCGTTCGCGACGACCTTGCCAAAGCGCTTGGTGATGTGTCTGAGTTCAACTGCACAGTTGTTGTCCAAGGTCCTGTCATCCTTTCTTTCGAACCCGGCCGGCGGGGAGACCGGCGGCTGGGATCAGGCTGCAGCCACCTTACCGGAGAGGGGGACCGCGTCTCCGATAATTGCTGATTATTCAATACCTATACTAACATAATTCAAGCATGATGTAAATGGAAAAGCTATCGTCGAATCCGTCAAAAATCGGAAGAAAAAACCGGAATAATCCACAAAAAGTTTGATTCCCTAAAAAATTTTCAGTAAAAAATGAAAAAAGGAAGCCGCCCGCAGGCGGCTTCCTTTGCTGTAAGGGGTATCTTAGAATGCGGAGTTGAGCCACTCGATACCGTCGATCTGGATGGCGAAGTAAGGAGCGGACTGGAAGTAGGACTCGTGGAAGGCACCGTCGAACACGGCTTCCTCGGAGTCGGGGGTGAAGTCGCCGTCGGTATCCAGAGCGAAGGCGGAGGTCAGGGTCTCGCCGCCCACGGTGAAGGTGGAGGTGTCGAAGACCTTGATGGAGCCGTCGGCCAGACCGGCCTCGACCTCGGCGAGCTTCTCAGCGGTGCCGGGGGCGGCGATGGCTTCGTTGAGCTCAGTCAGGACGACGTCGCCGTGGGCATAGCCGTAGCAGTAATCCTGATCGAATTCCTGGCCGTTGGCAACGCTCTCGATGGCATAGACGAAGTAGTTCGTCCAGTCAATGCGGCAGCCGATGATGGAGGCCTCGGGAGCAACGCCGGTCATGTCGTTATTGTAGCCGGTGTGGAACGCGCCCTTGGACTGCGCCATGGTGGCGGGGGTGGTGTTGTCGGAGTGCTGGGAGATGAGCTTGCAGCCGAGGTCGCACAGAGCGGAGGCGGCGTTGGACTCTTCGGTGGCGTCAGACCAGGAGCCGACGAACTGGACCTTCATGGTCACGCTCGGGCAGACGGAGCGGGCACCCAGGAAGTAGGAGGTCATACCGGAGATGACTTCGGCGAAGGAGAACGCGCCGACGTAGCCGATGACGGCCTCTTCAGCCGTGATGGTGCCTTCGTCGATGAGCTGCTGGAGCTTCATACCGGCAGCGACGCCGGCGAGGTAACGGCCCTCATAGATGCTGGCGAAGGCGTTGTGGGTGTTGTCGAGGCCATCGTTCCAGGAGCCCTGGTTGGTGCAGCCGACGAACTGGATCTCGGGATAGTCGGGAGCGACCTTGAGCATGAAGGGTTCGAAGCCGTAGGAGTTGTTGAAGATGAGCTCGCAGCCCTCTTCGGCCAGCTCGATGTTGGCGTCCTCGCAGGTGGAGTCTTCGCCGATGTTGTACTTGACGACCCACTCAACATTGATGCCCTTGGCGGCGAGCGCCTCGGTGGCGGCTTCCTTGCCGCGGATGAAGTTGTAGGTGTAGCCCTGGTCGTTCTCGTCGCCGATGCAGATCAGGCCGACCTTGATGGTCTTGGTCTCGGTGGTGGGGTTATCGGTGCTGGGATCGGGGGTGTCGCTGGGAGTCTCCTTGCTGCCGCAGGCCACGAGGGACAGAACCATGACGACAGAAAGCAGGATCGCAAGAAGCTTCTTCATGTGGGTTAATCCTCCTTAAAAATTGGTATGCCCCTTGGGACAATACCTTTGAACAGTATCATACAAAATTTTCAAGCAAAACGCAACGGGCAAACGAAAAAAAGAATTGAAAACATAACCAAAGTTGCTGAAAAATTTTTAGCGAAAGCGGCGAAAAAGCGGAAAAAGCGCTGAAAAAGCAAACAAAAGGTTTGCCAACAAGGGCAAACCTTTTGTGTAAGTTGTACGGAATGTTTGGAAATTTATCCGAACCTCTCTTACTGGTGGACGCGGGTGCCGGTCTTGCCGGAGATGCCGTCGGCAGCCTTCTCGAGCAGGGTGATGAGGGCGACGCGGCCGGGCTTGGACTCGGCGAAGGACAGAGCGGCCTGCACCTTGGGCAGCATGGAGCCGGGCGCGAACTGCTTCTCCTCGATGTACTTGCGGGCGTCGGCGGGGGTGAGATCGTCGAGACCCTTCTGGTCGGGCTTGCCGAAGTTGATGGCGACCTTCTCGACCGCGGTCAGGATGACGAGCATATCGGCGTCGAGCAGCTCGGCGAGCTTGGCGGAGGCGAAGTCCTTGTCGATGACGGCGGGCGTGCCGTAGAGCTTGCCGTCCTTGCGCACGACGGGGATGCCGCCGCCGCCGACCGTGATGACGACGGTGCCGTTGTCAACGAGCGCCTTGACGGTATTCTTTTCGATGACGTCGATGGGCTTGGGGGAGGGAACGACCTGACGGTAGCCGCGGCCGGCGTCCTCGACCATGGTGTAGCCCTTCTCGGCGGCGATGCGGTCCGCGGTCTCCTTATCGTAGAACGCGCCGACGGGCTTGGTGGGATGCTGGAAGGCGGGGTCGGCCTCGTCCACGAGCACCTGCGTGACGACGGTGGCGACGTCCTTGGCCATGCCGCGGGAGGCGAGCTCGTTGCCGATGGCGTTCTGGAGGTGATAGCCGATGTAGCCCTGGCTCATGGCGCCGCACTCGGGGAAGGGCATATCGGACTTGATGGCCTTGGCCTCGGCGGCGGTGGCCATGCCGAGGTTGATCATGCCGACCTGGGGGCCGTTGCCGTGGGCGATGATGACCTCGTTGCCCTGCGCGATCAGGTCGACGATGGGCTTGGCGGTCTCGGTGACGAGAGCGAGCTGCTCATAGGGGGTGTTGCCCAGCGCGTTGCCGCCGAGCGCAATGACGATGCGTTTACCCATGGTGATATATCTCCTTAAAAATAAATTTGAATCGTTCGGTTGGCGCAATGGCTGAATTTCCGTTGCTTTCCGCTTATATTATAGGCAATGCTGCACGAGACTGCGAGACATTTCCCGCGATTTTTCTTGTATTTTACCGCTTTCCTGAACGAAGCGGCCGAAGAAAAAGGGCGGCAGAAGCCGCCCTTTTTCATTGTGTGCGTTTGCTTAGAACATCTTGCGCTCGGCGTCGGACTTGTCCATCTCCATGAGGGCGCGGACGGGGTCCTTGACCTGCGCGAGGAACATCATCGCGGCGATGATATACGGCTTGTAGGACGCCTGCTTGTACAGAGGCACGATGTAGCGGTCGAACACGCTGTTGTCGACCTCGCCCTCGGGGCAGGAAAGACCGGAGATGTCGGCGGGCAGGCAGTGCAGGTAGAGCGCCTTGCCGTCCTTGGTGAGCTTCATCATCTCTTCGGTGCAGGCCCAATCCTTGTGCTCGGCGTTCTGCGCGAGGAGCTTCTTCTCCAGCGCGTCGATGCCGGCCTTGTCGCCCTGCTGGTAGAGTTTGGTGCGCTCCTCCATGGCCTTGAACGGAGCCCAGGACTTGGGATAAACGATGTCGGCGTCCTTAAAGGCTTCCTTCATGTCGTTGCACTTCTTGAAGCTGCCGCCGGTGGCCGCCGCGTTCTTCTTGGCGATCTCCTCGACCTCGGGCATGACCTCATAGCCCTCGGGATGGGCGAGAGTGACGTCCATGCCGAAGCGGGTGAACAGACCGATGACGCCCTGCGGGACGGACAGGGGCTTGCCGTAGCTGGGAGAATAGGCCCAGGTCATGGCGACCTTCTTGCCCTTGAGGTTCTCCACGCCGCCGAAGTAGTGGATGATGTGGAGCATATCGGCCATGCACTGGGTGGGATGATCCACGTCGCACTGAAGGTTGACGAGCGTCGGGCGCTGCTCGAGGATACCGTCGCGGTAGCCCTCTTCGAGCGCGTCGATGAAGGTCTTCTGATACTTGTGGCCCTCGCCGATAAACATATCGTCGCGGATG
>CALDMA010000059.1 GCA_937915075.1 uncultured Oscillospiraceae bacterium | reverse complement strand
GGCAAATGACAAAAAATATCAATCTTTATGTGTAACACAGCTGCGTCTCCGGGCGCCTGGCAGTTGGGGGCGAGCTGTGTTACAAAGCGGTATCGCTGCGCGATGTAGCATGGAAACACCGCGCCAGTCAAGACCACGAAAAAAGCAGCTCTCATGGGGGAGCTGCTTTTTTCATGCAGAGTGCCCTTACGGGCAGTCTTGACAGACGGGTGATTCCCTGCGTTGGGTAGCCAACATGGCCAGCTTCGCAGGCCATGCTGACGCAGATTTCATATCATGGGGACGCGAAGCGCAGCGTAACACGGAACTTGCTGCAGCAATGACGCCAGGATCCGGAATTTGTGTTACAATCATCAAAAGACCACGAACTATCCTGAAAGATAAGGGAGGCTCTCATGGGACATTACATGACGAAAGAGGAACGGATCATTCTGCAAACGCTGCTGGATGAGAAAAGGCCGGTAAGCTACATAGCCCGGAAGCTGGGCTGCTGCCGCCAGACGGTCTACAACGAGATACACCGGGGAGAGTATCTGCACAACTACGGATACTATGACAAGCTGCGGTACTCAGCGGAGCGGGGACAGCAGAAGCACGACTACAACCAGACGGCCAAGGGCAGGCCGCTGAAGATCGGCAGCGATCACGCCTTTGCCGCCTACATCGAGCACAAGATCATCGTAGACCGGTACTCACCGGCCGCAGCTCTGGCAGCAGCACGGAAGTACCCTTTTGCTACGAGGATATGCGTCAGCACCCTGTACAGCTATATCGACAAGAAGGTATTCTACCAGCTGGGCAACCGGCATCTATGGGAGAAGTGGAAGAAGAAACCGAAGAAGGATGAGGACAAGGAACGGCGGGTGGCACATGCGAAGCTGCCCAGTATCGAGATCAGGCCGGAGAGCATAGCACGGCGGGAGGAGTACGGACACTGGGAGATGGACTTGGTGGTCAGCGGCGGAGGTGGCCGGAGCGTACTGCTGACACTGACAGAGCGCATGAGCAGACAGGAGATCATCATCAAGCTGCCGGACAGACGGGCGGAGACGGTGCGCAGAGCCATAGACCGGATGGAGCGCAAAACACCGGGCTTCCGGCAGAAATTCCGGTCTATCACCACCGACAACGGCTCGGAGTTCATGGAGTACGACAAGCTGGTCAAGAGCTGCCGCCGGAAAGGGGTACGTTTTGCCATCTACTACTGTCACAGCTACTCCGCATGGGAGAAAGGCAGCGTAGAGAACCACAACCGCATGATCCGCCGGTTCTTCCCCAAAGGAACCAACTTTGACGAGGTTTCACCGGCAGATGTGCGGCGGGTACAGGACTGGATGAACAGCTATCCGCGCCGGGTATTGAATTGGAAGTCTCCGGATCAGGCAGCATAGGCAGACGCCCCGCGCGGCTAAAGCCTTGGCGCGGGGCGTCCCCGTGTAACACATCATGCAGCTGCAGCCAGCTTGGATCCGCGCCGCGGCTGAAGGTGGTTGTGTTACGCTATTTATACATCTTCTTCTGATTCCTCCGCCACTTCCGGGAGGGCTTGACCACGCCGTCCATGTTGGCCTGCTGCTCATTCCGGCGCAGAGACAGTATCTCCTCCTCGGACAGCATGTCGCCCTCCTTGAAGGACTTCTGCAGATTGCCCACACAGGCCAGCGTATCATAGGCGGCATAGTCCTTGTTGGTCACGAACCAGCAGCGGCGGGTAAGCGGTGTGAGCAGCTGGGTGTTGGTGGCATTCTCCATCTCCCATGCATCATAGAGGTTCTGACGCTGGAAGCGCCACAGCTTATCACAATCCACCACGCAGCTTGTCACCTGACGAAGCAGCGCGTCCACATGACCGAAGCGTTGAGCGGTATAGTACATGGAAATGTGGTAATGGCGACAGGTCAGCAGCGTATTAAGAAACAGCGGGTCGATGTTGCTCTTGAAGTTCCGGCTGTTCATCTGGACGCTGAACTCATCGCCCAGCACCAGCGTGACGGTGAGAGTATCATGTTCCTTGTCATATTGGCCGTTCTTCTCGGCGCAGTAGACCACCTGTTGGAGGGACACGAAGTCCTCATATGGGATGGACAGCGCCACATTGGACAGCACCTTGACCCGCTGCTCTACCCACATAGCCCTGTCCTTGTCCCAGATCATCTGACCGTCATACTGCTCATACATGGACACGACCTTGTGGACAGCGGAAAGGGTCTTTCCCTTGCCGAACAGCCCCACATAGGCCACCAGCTCGCCTGTCTTGCACTCGTTCCAGCGGCGGAACTTGATATAGGCGTACAGATCGGTGACGCCGTAGCGCACCAGCTTCACCGG
Source organism: uncultured Oscillospiraceae bacterium (assembly GCA_937915075.1). Classification (GTDB taxonomy): domain Bacteria; phylum Bacillota; class Clostridia; order Oscillospirales; family Oscillospiraceae; genus Hominicoprocola. The sequence continues at coordinate 1,033 of CALDMA010000059.1, read as the reverse complement.
ATGGAAGAACGCGCAGCGGATGGTAGGGCAGAAGGCCAGCACCAGACCAAGGCCGATAAGTATCAGAAGAACCATCAGAACCTCCGCCAGTTGACCAGCGCGGCGGCGATCGCCGCCACGATGCGGAATACGGAGATCACCAGAACAATGGCCACGAACACGGTCAGCAGATAGGGGATCAGCTCGGCCATGGTGGTGGGCGGCGTGATGTCCACGCCGGTGATCTGGAAGAATTCAGCTACAACGGACGCCATCAGAACACCCCCTTTACCAGTTTCCAGAGAAGCAGAATGAAGCCGAGCACAAGACCCAGCAGCAAAAAGCCCTCTGTGACGGTGTAGGTATCAAAGGGCTTCGTGAGAAACAGCTCGGCGGAATCCACCGTATAGGGCAGCGTGACGGGAGAGATATCGTCCCCGTCCAGCAGCGCCGGATCATCGGTATAGAGGATAGAGCCGTCCGTGTCATAGATGGTGGTGGGCGGTCTGGCCGTGGTGTCGTTCTCCAGCTCCTCGTCCGCTTCAAGCGCCGGTCTGAGCGCCCACTCCGGGATGTCCTCCGCTGTCGGCGCGGCATAGGCGTTCACCGTGAGCATCAGGCAGAGTATCAGGACGCCGGAAAGCAGCTGTATATATCTCATTTATCATCACTCCATTTCACGATCAGGTAGATCACCGCACCGGCTACGATCGTCCAAAGCAGTATCTTCCACCATGAGAAGGTCAGGCCATCAATGGCGAATTCCGTTTGCAGAAGTTCCAGACACGAGGTGAGGACTTGTCCAAGGCTTTGCATCAGAACACCCTCCTTTTGATGATGACGCCGATGACCAGCACGATCAGGGACGCTTCAATGATGGCTGTCCATTCGGCGGGCAGGAACGGAAACAGGCTGCTGCCCAGGTTCAGGAACGCCGTAAAAAAGTTGGAGATGGCATCAATCGTGTGATCCAGCAAACTGTCTATATCGTCCAGACCATCCAGCAGATTCAGGATGAAGTGCAGGGCGCCGACGATCAGGCCGTTGATCAGGC
>CALDMA010000058.1 GCA_937915075.1 uncultured Oscillospiraceae bacterium | reverse complement strand
GCGCCGCGTTTGTGGCCCGCCCCCGCCCGCCACACCCTGAAGGCCGCCAGGTGGTCGTTGATCGCCTTCGCCGCCGCGTTAAAGGCCGCCTCGTCCGCGGGCTGTATGCCCTCGATCAGCTCGTCCAGCAGCCGCCTGATTTCGATGAATTTCGCCCTCTGCGCCTCGGTCATGCGCTCACCTCCCCGGAAAGGATGGCCAGCGCGTGATCCACCTCGTCGCCCTGATACGCGCCCTGCTCCTCAATGATCTTCTCAACCACCGCCACGATTTCCGCGCGCCAGTCCTCCGGCACATCGGCCTGCGTGATTTCGCCGCGATACAGCTTGTCGGTCAGCTCGTTTTTTTGCAGGATAATGGTGAGCTGCGCCTCATACTCTTCCTGCGTGATCTCCGTGCCGCCCGGGCCGATGCCTACGGCGTAAACCTTCCCGTCTTCTGCAAATTTGATATAGTATCTCATTTCACTACCCCCGCAATCCACGTATTTTCTCCTCGCATATACGAGGTGCCTTTCACTGTTACCTTCTCTGCATCCGGCGTTATCGTTATGTATATCGTGCTATTTCCATACGAAACGCCTTGCGTACTGCCCCAAAAATGCGTCAGGCTTCCATCTGGCATTAGCGCTTCTAATATATTGCGTCCGTAATTAATAGGCGCCGACGATTCAAACATAACAAATAAATTGGGTGTTTCACCGAGACCATGTGTGATTGTCGCGGTTGTGTCAGCACTGTTTACAGAGTATGTTTCTTTGCCATACGCAACCTTCGCACCCGTAATCCCCTGGATCAGTGCCGCCATTTCCGAAGGAAGCATGGTGCCGGTCGTCTCGGTCTTTTCCCGGATTGCGTTTGCAATCGCGGTCAGCGTGCTGTCCTTAATCAATCCCTTCGCCATTAAAAGCTCACCGCCTCATAATCCGTAATCGCGTTGATCTGCGTCGTCACGTAGTCCGCGACGGCCTTGCCGGTGACGGGGTTCGCGCCGGTTGCCGTGACCGCGGCGTCGATGGTCAGCGCGGCGGGCCTGTTCGTCAGGTCGGTATAGCTGCCGGTCGCGGCCACCCTGGCAAGCCCCAGCTTCTCGCGCGCGGTCGCCGGGGAGACAGCGGCCAGCCTGCCTTCCTCGCCGGTCATCACGGGCAGGTCGGCGGTGCTGCCGATCGCGCCCCCGCTGGTCAGATTGCCGTGCGCGTGCGCCGCCTTGGCCGCGCCGATCTGCGTGGTCGTCACGCCGTGCGGGTTGGCCTTGTCGGCCTTGTGGGCCTCGAGCGCGGAGGACAGCGTGCCGATGGGCGCGAACTCACTGAACAGCTTCGTCGTGCCGGTGACCGACAGGCCGTCCAGCGCGACCGAGTAGAGCGGCATGTCCACCGTGTCGCCGTCCTCGATGCTGCCCGTGTGATAGGCGGGCGCGGCGGGCGAGGACGCGTCGGACGTACCCTTGATCACGGTCAGCGCGGCGCTCTCCACGCCGGAGGTCGAGTCGATGCTGTAGCGCAGCACGATCAGGTCGATGCGCTTCTTGCCGAACTCGCCGTTTTCCAGCGTCACGTCGGTGTACTCGCCCGGCTTCTGGCGCACGTGCCGCCCCTGCATCAGCAGGTCGCCGTCCTTGATGCGGATGGTGTTGTTGTCCAGCACGGCCGCGGCGAATTTCTCGCCCTTGTCCAGCACGCACATGCCGCCGGTCAGCGTGCAGGCATGAAAAGAGCCCACGTCGTTCGATGTGACGTGGGCTGAACCGGTGTGCCCGGTTACAAGATGTATGCTCAAGTGATCTTCCCTCCGATCTCATAGGTGATGCTCGCCTCGCCGCCGCGGATGGTCACGATCTTCTTTTTGACGGTCTGCGTCACGGTCAGGCCGGTGACCTGCTCAGTCGCGCGGATCTGGTCGCCCACGTCGTAGGCCGCGCCGGCCGCCGCAAGGGACATTTCGATGCGATCCACGTCCCGCAGCTCCCGGAAGCGAACCGCCGCGTCGGCGAGCAGGTCGGCCTCGGTATCGTCGTTGGTGTTCTCGTAGACCTCGGCCACCTCGTCCGCGCCGGTGAAGGTCTGTGTCTGGCTGATCGTGCCGTCCTCGTCCGCGTACAGGTGCGCAACCGTGCGCTCCGCCAGCTCGCCCGCGCCCAGGCAGACCAGGTGATTGACCTTGCGCTCGGTGCGGGAGAGGTCGAAGTCGGCCAGCGTCCCGGCCTGCGTGTCCTCGTCATAGAGCACGCGCGCGGCCGCAGACAGGGTCACCTTGCCCGCCGAATAGCGCAGGCACAGCTTGGCCCCGGCGCGGGAGAGCATCTTGACAATGCCCGTGTAGGCCGCGATATACCGGTCCATGCGGTAATTGCTCAGGACGATGCCGCTGTCCGCCGGGTCGGCCTGAAACAGGTCGGGCAGGCCGCAGCGCGCGATCAGGCGCTCCAGCACGCGGTTCGCGTCGCCGCTGAGGGTCAGGTAATCCTCCCCCGCGTCGGGCGCGAGGATCTTGCCCTCCAAAATGCCGTGCCAGGTGCGCCCGGCGTAGACCAGCGTGCCGTCGGCGGTCTTCACGTCCATCCGGTCGACGATCCCGCCGTACTCGGTGCCCTCCGCGTAGATCAGGCAGCCGGGCGCGCAGACGTTTCGACTGGTCACGGTGGTCAGCTCGAAGTCGTTCTCGCCGCTGCCGTAGGCCAGGTCGAGCGAGCAGTCCTGCAGCACGCCCATGTCCTCGCGGCTCGCGTTTGTGTAAATCAGATCCATAGCGGTTCGCTCCTTCGCGCCAGCACGGTCAGGTCGAAGCGCAGCTCGCCGTCCCAGGTCACGCTGCTCGTGCCGGCCGGGATGCGCTCGAAGATGTAGTCCGTCAGGCCTCTGTCCTTGAAGATGTTGACCTTCACGCCGCTCGCCTTCGTCAGGGTCAGCGTGCGCGCCCGGCTGTCGACGGTGATGTACTCGCCCGCCGCCGCGGAGTGGCTGACCGCGTATTCGTGCCCCGCGACGCGCACGGCCGGGTTCTCGCATGGGCCGTACAGGTTCAGGATGAAGTCCGCCGGCGCGTAGGACACGTTGTTCACCGCCTGCACCAGCAGGGGCGACATGTAGTCGAAGGCGAAGTCGTAGGGATAGTCCAGCGCGCCGGACGCGCCTGCGGCCAGCTCGCTCGAAAAGGACGAGGTGTATTCCTTCACCCAGTACGCGTCGTCGCTGACCACCGTGAGCGTGGTCAGGTAAAAGCGCTTGTCGCGGTTGTACTGCTTCTTCTGGCTGGCCATGATGTAGCAGCGCAGGAAATAGTCGCCTATGGCCAGCCTGCCCGGCTGCAGCGCGTCCACGTCCGCGTCGGTCACGTCCAGCAGGCGGTTCCGGCGCGCGGTCGCCTCAGCCTCTGTGCCGCCCGTCACGGCGACAGGCAGCGTGTACTTGGTCACGCCGCGGGAAAAGGACGCGATGCGGCCGCCGCGCGAGGAGGGCGTCCAGGTGTAGTCGTGCAGGCCGTTCGCGTTCACAAAATAACCGCCTGAGCCGAACTCAATGCGCTCGCCCAGGTGGTTCGTATAGGTCATTTTCTCGTAGTTCATGTCACGCTCCTCACCAGCCGCCCGAATTCGCGGTCGTTGATCTTCAGGCGCACGTCGCCGAGCGCCCCGGAAAGCGCGTCGGGCAGGCTCGCATTCAGGCTGTCCAGCTCGTCCAGGATTTCCCGCAGCAGCTGCGCCACCGCGTCGTCGCGGCTGGTCGCGGCCTCGGAGATCATGCCCCGCAGCGAGCGCGTGCCGATGACCGCCTCCTGCCCGGCCTCGCCGCCGCCCAGCAGACTGCCGCTGGCCGCGTCATAGCCGAAGATGGTCGGCTTGTTGAGCAGCATGCCGCCCTTCATGGCCTTGGCGTACCACTCGACGGACAGCTTCGGGAACTGATCCGGCCAGTCGAAGGGGTTCCAGGAGCCGCTGAATTTGAAGTGCGGCAGGCTCAGCTTCGGCCAGGTGAAATCGAAATTGAAGAAGCCCTTGATCGCCTCAATTGCCTCGCTCACGATGGTCTTGGCGCTGTTGATCGGGGTCTCGATGGCGCTCTTGACGCCGTCCCACACGGTTTCGGCCGTACTCCTTATGCCGTCGAAGGTGCTGCTGAGCCAGTCGCGGATGCCGCCCACGACCTCCTCCACCTTGTCCCTGGCCGCGGTGATCTTTTCCTCGATCGCGCCGCGGATGTCGTCCCAGAGCTGGGTAATCGTGCTCTTGGCCGCCTCGAAGCCCTCGGAAACGCCGGTCTTGATGCCCTCGATGATCTCGCCGACCGATTTCTTCGCGGCCTCGAACTTGTCCGTGATGGAGGTCTTGATGTTCTCCCAGATCTCGACCACCCCCGCCCAGAGGTTCTGGCAGGTGGTGACGACCGCCGTCTTGAGCGCTTCCCATTTCGCGGTCAGGTAGTCCTTGAGCTGCGCCAGCTTTTCCTTGATCGTGTCCCAGTTCTTGTACAGCTCCACGCCGATCAGTATCAGCGCCGCGATGGCCGCAATGACCAGGAAGACCGGGTTGGTGAACAGGCCCATGGCCGTCTTTACGGCGGTCACGGCGGTCTTCACCGTGTCGATCACGGTCTTGGCCGTCACGAATATGGCGATGGCCGCGAGCACTGCGCCGACCACCTCGCCCACAGCGCCCGCGAAGCTGTTCGCCTCGTCCGAGCCGCTGGTCAGCCAGTTCACGAAGTCAGTGATGTGTCCGATGATTTTGGTCAGGAAGCCGAGCAGCTGCTCGATTGCGCCGCCCAGTGTGCCGCAGGCTGCCTCGACAAGGCCGCTCTGCTCAAGCCAGCCCAGCAGGCCGTCCACGACGCTGCCGATCGCGGTTTTCACCGCCTCCCACAGGCCGCCCAGCTGCTCAAACAGCGGCTGAAGCGCCGGGAACTGCTCGGCGATGGCGTCTGCAATGGCGGCCACCGCGCTCTGGCCGGCCTCCCACAGGATGGGTACGGCCGCGATGATCGCGTCGTACAGGCCGGTAATGATCGCGCCGCCCTGCTCGAGCAGCATGGGAATGGCCGCCGCAACGGCCTCGGCGAAGGCCAGCATCAGGTTCGCCGCCGACTCGGCCAGCAGCGGCAGGTTGTCGAGAATGCCCTGCGCCAGTGCCGACAGCAGCGTCACGGCGTTTTCGGCCAGCACGCCGCTGTACTCCAGCAGCCACACGCTGAACTGGTTCATCAGCTGCGCCGCGCCGTCCGCCAGCAGCGAGGCGTGGTTCGTCAGCCCCTGCGCCAGCGTCAGCATCAGGTCGAACGCGTCCTGCAGCAGGCAGGGGCTCTGCGCGATGAGCGCGCCGCCCAGCGTCTTGACGATCTGCAGGCCCAGCGTGCCCAGCTGCGGCAGCAGCCCCATAAAGGCCTCGTACAGCTGCCCTGCCACGTCCACCGCGCTCTGAAGCAGCGAGGGCGCGGCGGTCACCAGTCCCTGCATCAGCGCGACCATCATGGCCGTGCCCGCCGACAGCAGGCCGGGTACGACCGCCGTCACCAGCGCGGGAAGCTCCTGCGCCACGATGGGCGCGAGCTGCTGCACGGTGCGCCCGATGCCTGAAATAATCACCCCGACGCGCTTGATGACGTTGTCTCCGGCGATCTTGACCGAGCCCACGAAGTTGCCGATCAGCTTGTTCAGATCCTGCGTCTCGTCGCCGATGCCGACGGTCAGGTTCTCCCAGGCCGCCTTCATCATGCCCACGCTGCCCTCGATGGTCGTCGCTGCCTCGAGCGAGGTGGTGCCGGTGATGCCCAGATTGTCCTGCACCACGTGAATGGCCTCGATCATCTGCGCGAAGGAGACCTGGTTGAGCGTCTTCGCCGTGACCTTGGTTGTCTTGCCCAGCACGCCCGAGTCGTTGATCAGGCGCGCCATTTCCGAGGCCGTGCCGCCATACAAAATGTTCGCCACAGTTCGCTGCGCTGTGACCGTTCTCTGATGAACTGCTGCATGTCACCATGCAGATCAGACTATCTCTTGAGCCGTGTGGCCCCCTCGCACTTCCGCCCGCTTGGGCGTACTCTACTCCATGAAAAAAGCGCTTGCTTGCAGGCGCTTTTCTCTGTTTCGATAGTCGTTACACGTTCATGAAATCGTTATTCTTTGACCTTCAGCATACTCGAACTTATATCCGCGTGTTTTCCCGCGTCTTCCAATGTTACCATCTTTCAGCAGCAGTGATATGTTGCCGATCGTTACACCGAAGTAGGCCGCGGCATCGGAAATTCTATCAAAGTACATCACATCGTCTGCGTCAAGCCATGCTTCATGCCCGCCGCCACGCTGTTTCCGCTTTTCCGGGTAGTGCGTGACCTTTACGCGCTGGCTTCTTACGCCCGCAGTGTTGAATCTGGAGTTCTGCTCTGAGTACGACGCCCAGCGCAGGTTTTTCAGCGAATTATTCTGCCTGTTACCGTCTTTGTGATCGACAGTTGGCTTGTTTTCCAGATTCGGAATAAATGCTTCTGCAAGCAACCTGTGCAATGCGCATTTTTTCGATTTGCCGTCGTGCCAAAGATCGACGTACAAATACCCATTTTTCGCATTTACGTAGGCAGCTTTCACTATTCCGGTCGTGTCATTACGCACTTCCCCAGATTCATTGATAGAATAGTTCTCGTTTCCTTTGACCTTTTTCCAAGACATATTGCTCGCCTTCCTCGTTTATGCTAATTTCATTTTACAATGCTTTGGAAGGAAAGTCAATACGATTTCATGCTTCGCACGGTATTGTCTTACGCGCACAACGCAAGAGTTTCACCGTTTTCACGAGGTTTTTCTGCTCGGCAATGGCGTGTTCTACCGAGCTTCAGGTTGTCGAGCATGGCGTAATTCTGTTTCGCGAAGCCCTGATACGCGCTCGTGATGGCCTCCATGTCGGTACCCATCTTGTTCGCGTTGTCAGACATGTCCTCAAGGGCGGTATTCGCGTACTTGGCCGCGGCCGCCGTGTCGCCGCCCAGGCCCTGCAGCAGGCTGGCCGAGAAGCCGGTCACCGTCTCCATGTAGCGGTTGGCCGACATGCCGGCGTTCTTGTAGGCCGCGTTGGCGTAGTCCATTACGACGTCCTTGGACGTGCCAAAGAGCGTCTCCACGCCGCCGGTAAGCTGCTCGTAGGACGCGTAGCCCTCGAGCGCCTGCTTGCCCAGCACGACCAGCGCGCCGCTCGCCGCGCCCAGGCCGGCCGCCGCAGCCTTGCCCGCCACGGCCAGGCCGGTTTTCAGCCCGCTGGCCAGCCTGGACGCAGCCTGTTTGACGCCGCTGGCCTTGGCCTGAAATTCGCTGTCGTCCGCGCCGATTTTCACCATCAGCTCCAGCAGGTTCATCCGATCACCTCCAGTCCTGCCTGTCTGATCACGTCCCGCGCGATCTCCTGCGCGCTGCGCTCCGGCTTCCTCGGGGCGAGCAGCTCCATGTAGCGCCGCTCGACGCACTGGCCGCCCAGCGCGTGCGCGACGTTATTGGTCAGCGCCATGGCTGCGTCGGTCAGGTACGCCCGATAAAGCAAATCCTCCCGCCGCCGGACGGCGCGGGAGGAAGCGTAGCGCAGAAACGCCCTTACAGAGGCAGGGCCTCGGTATTCGCCTGCGCAGAGCCAGGCTGCATCTCGGTCTGCGCAGAGGGAAAAAGCTCGCTGAACTGCGGGTCGTTGAGCAGCTCCAGGCAGTCGCGCAGCAGCACGCCCAGGTTGAGCCCCGCGCGATACTCCTCCGCGCTCACGCCCTGAATCGTCGAGAGGATGGCCGTCAGATCCTGCTTATGCGTGCGCAGCAGTGCGGGCAGGGCGGCGCGCAGGCGCTGGGCGCGGGTCGTCTGCTCGCCCTCGGCGGGGCGAAAGAGCGCGGCGGCCTGCGCGTCCTGCGCAATGCTGGCGACCGGGTCAATCAGGTCGGCGATCACGTCGAACACGCGGTCGCCCTTGATGTCGGATAGCTTCATATCGATGCACCTCCTCAGGCCGCTTCCGCCGTGCCGGCCTTGACGTATACCTCGAAGGGCACCTCGTCCTGCGCGGACATGGCGTAGTGAGCGGTGTACTCAAAGGCCATCTGGCCCTTGGCCTTGTCGCCGGACTGGATCTGGAAGCCGCCGGTCGACAGGCTGTTCTTCATGTGAATGGCCACGAAGCCGCCGTTGCTCGCGCCGTTCTTGTCCGAGTAGTCGCCCACCCACCACAGGTCGGTGAAGTCGCTCTGGCTCAGGTCGTTGCGCGGGGTGACCTTGGTAGTGTCCGTGCTGTCCACGTCGGCCGCGCCGGCCAGCGTCTTGACCGTGGCGGGGGAGAGCGTCACGAACGTGCCGGACAGCTTGATCTCCCAGCTGTCCAGGCGCTTGAGCTCCTTGGTGTTCTTCGGGCAGTTGTCGATGTCCTCGCCGAAGTCCGAGAAGCTGGGCGTGGCGGTGAAGTTGACGCCGCCCGAGGTCGCGCCCAGGATGCTGTCCGATTCGACGGCCGCGGTCGAGGGCGTAAAGGACTTGAGCAGGATGCCGGCGTTCAGCTGCAGGTTCTGGAACGCCGTTTCGGGGATTTTGGTGAATTTCATGTCTTGCCTCCTATAGAGTCAGGTACTCGGCGGTCAGGTTGAGATACCGCCGCTTGAGATTCGGGTCGTCATCCGTCAGGCTCTGGCACCAGGGCGAGCCCATCTTCAGCCAGACCGCGCCCTCGTCGCAGGGCACGATTGCGCCGCCGCGGGAGAGCGAGCGCGCGATCTCGGCGGCCTTGGCGTTCGGCTCGGCCTCGCCCGTACCGTAGTACCACAGATCGGCGGTCAGGCTGACCTCGCCGCCCCACGCGCCAGTGGCCAGGGCGTAGGTCAGGTAGGGAAAGGCCGCGCCCTCAGGCACGCTCGAGGCCGGGTAGGCGGTCAGAAACTGGGAAAACCAGGCGTGCAGCGCCTTGTCAGCGGTCATGTGGGGAGCTCCTTTCGCTCGGCGGTGAAGTGCTTGAGGGGCAGCGTCGAACAGGCTGGGGCGCGCTTTTCCTCGGGATTCGAGGTCACGCGCCAGGTCTCGCCCGACTGCGCGTCCCGGAAGTAGTCCCCGAAGGCGAGCCGCACCGACTGGTTCACAAGCGCGTCGTACACGCTGCTCACGCCCTGTTTTTCTGCCCTGCGCGCCTCTATGGAGGCGTTTCGCGCCAGGCTGGCGGTGAACTCGAAGTCCTCCGTCCAGGTCGTTACGCGCCCGCCCGCGCCGTCCTCGGCGGTCTGCGGCTTCATGCGCACGCACCGGCGCGCGAATTCGTCGAGCAGGCTCATCGCTCCGCCCCCTTGATTCTGCGCCAGGCGTTCAGCCGCCCGCGAAAGGCCGCCTGCCAGGTGAGCGCCCCGCCGGTCTGCGCGTCGGTCGCGCGGGTATAGCTGTAGTCGGTAAAGCTCTCGCTCTGATAGGGGCTGAGCGCCGCCGCGCCCTGCTTGGCCTGCCAGGCCGCGATTTCCTCAGCCAGCGAGACGACCGCTGGCGGCACGGCCAGCGCCCAGACGCTCCCGGTAAAGGTCTCGTTTGTCAGGTCCTCGGCCGGATACCGGTGCAGCCCGTCGTTAAAGACTGAGCCGACGATGCGAAAATACTGGCCTTCCCGCAGAAAGGGCAGCGCAAGGCCGCCCTTTTCCACGGTAAACGCACCCTCATGCCGCTCCCGAAGGAACCAGTTGTTCAGGTGCCTGAGGATCTCCTCCAGCATCGCGCCGCCCTCCCTTCATCAGCTCACCGACGCGAGCAGCTTGGCGATTCGGCTGCCGTCGGTGACCTTCGCGCCGTAGACGTGCAGGCCCTTCACGCCATCGGCAAAGCGCTTCTCCAGGCGATAGGCCTCGGTCTTGATGATCTGCTCGGCGTAGGTGGTCGCCGACTCGACCTGCGCGGTGATCTCGAAATACGGGGTCTTGCCGGTGTCCGTGCCGGTGCCGGTGGCGACGTTGTTGGACATGTAGACGGTGAAGCCGGCGACCTTGCCCACCTCGCCGTTCACCAGCGCGTTCTGGCCGGCGGCCGCGTCGCTCTTGGCGAAGCGGTCGTCCATCAGCAGCAGCGCGTACACCTCGGGCGGCACGACCAGCGTGCGGCCGGTGTTGGGCACGCTCTGCTTGTCCAGCTTGGTACGCAGCTTGACGATGTTCTCGTAGACGTTGTCCTTGGTCAGGGCGACGGGCGCGGCGGCCGAGCCCACGACGTTGCCGCTGGCCGCGCCGCCGGCGATGGTCTTGAGCAGGAAGGCGTCCGCCGCGTCGGCCAGGCCGTAGGCCGCGCGTCCCATCGCGGTGTCGATCAGCTCGCCCGCGGCCTGCGCCTTGTCCACGTCGTCCACCTGGAAGTTGAAGTACTTGCACTGGTCGATCTCGAGCTTCTGCTCGGTGGTGGTCAGCGCGTCGGGGTCGGCGATGTCGGTGTTCTTGGTGTAGTCCTTGACGGTGACCGCGCCGATCGAGTTGATGTGCACGGTGTCGCCCTGGTTGGCGATCACGCCCTCGTAGCTGCGGTTGACCAGGTTGGTCGCGACATGCGCCTTTTCAAGGGCGTAGAGCAGGCGCGCGCTCCAAAGCTCGGGAATAAACGTAGTAACAGCCATGTGTCAGGCTCCTTTCTGATTTAGGGACGCTTTGATGCCGTCCCAGTTCGCGTTGATTTCCGCGGCGCTCATGCCGCGAATCTGCTCGGCGGTGTAGCTGCCGCCGGGCGGGGTCACAGGAGGCGCGGGCGGGTTTGCGCCCTGGGTCTGGCTGGTGGCGATCAGGCCCTTGTACGCGCCCTCGAGCAGCGCGTCGAGCGCCTTCGTGTCCTTGATTTTGCCGTCCTCCAGCTCCAGCGCGGCCATTTCCTCGCCGACCCCGCGCATGGCGATCTCAAGGTTCGCGCCGGTGACGCGTTTGTCCTCGAAATAGGCGCGCACGGCCTTTTCCTTGGCCGCCCGGCTCTCCTTCGCGGTGATGTCGGCCTTGTAGGACTCGAAGGCCGAGTGTTCCTTCTCGTACCGGTCCTTGTAGCCGCCGTCGCCCGCCGCCCGAAGGTCGTCCAGCTCCTTTTGAACGCCGGGCAGCCTCTCCGCGTCCGGCCGGTATTTGGCGACGTCCGCCTTCAGGCCGTCCACGGTGTCGGTGTGCGCCTCGATGATGGTGTCGACCTGTTCGTCGGTCAGCCCCATTCCCTTGAGCAGTTTCCTCGTCAGTGCCATGTGTCTGCCTCCTTGAGCGCCCGGTTCTTCGGGCGAAATATAAAAAAGCCGCGGTTCTTCGCGGTTTTTCGCAATGAAAAAGGCCGTGCGGCGCAATGCCCACGACCCGTGGTTTATCCGTTTTTCAGCGCGTCCTTCAGGATCGCGCGATATTTGTCCGCGTGCTCGGTCGCCGCGGGCTTGAGGAAGGGCTGCGCCTTCTGGCCGCTGGTGCGGTGCCAGGCGCCCTGCGCGTCCTGATACGCCCAGGGAGTCGGCCGCCCGCCCGGGTAGTATTTGCCCGTGCCCAGCTCGACATAGGGCGCGTACTCGTTGTTCGTGCCGATGTAGACGGCCTTCCCGCTGACCAGGTGGGTGATGCTGTTTCGCAGCACGCCGGTATCCACCGGGCACAGCGCCTTGGCGTAGCCCTCGCCCGCCAGGCCGCAGGCCTCAAGCCCCCGCTCAAGCGCCTCCCGCATCGCCTGGCGCACCTCCTCGGTGTGGTCGGTCAGGTCAACGTTCATTGCCGTCACCTCCAAAGCATATGACAAGAGCGCCGCGCGGAAAGCGCAGCGCCCGGCGGGTATCGCTTAGAAAACAGAGTCATTGTCCGGGGCTTCGATCTCCTCGCCTGTTTTAAGGGCCTTTTCAACGGCCGCAACGATGACATTGTCAGCCGCCCCCATAAACAGAAAGATCGGGAAACCGCCGAATCGTTCGGTATACGCGCGAATCGCTTCCTCCGCTGTCATATCTTTCCTCCTATCATGTCAAGCACCATTTGGGTAGCGTTGGGGAAAATACGCTTCATTTGCAAATACGCCTTTTCATTAGACGCCGCACTGTCCAGTACCTCGGCAAAGAACTCCTTTTCTGTTGCCCCCTGCCGCTTGTGGTATTTCACGCCGTGTCCAACACCCAAAGGGTATGACTTGTTCGTACAATACTCGAGAATATCCGAAATATTCCCGCATTCAGTCAGCGGCATGTTTTCCGCTTTCAGCATTGCGATCAGGTCGTCGTTCTTCTTCTTGCCAGAAGCCTTCTTGAACGCCAGGTAGTCATTCTTTATAACGGTTTCCAGCCTGACTCCATTATACTCCTTGTTTGAGGCGTAGTCAAACAGGTTTTTCCCGCCCATGAGCCAGTCTATATTGTGGCCGAACTCGTGGAACGCAACCTGGTATGGCTCCTGATAACTGCTGCCTGCTGCCGCGCTCCCCTCGTCAAAGTAGATACCGCCATTCATGCCGCTGAAATAGGCACCGCCTTGGTGATGACTATCCACGCACTTTATCTGGTCTTGATACTTCGCGAAAACTGACTTCACTTCAGCATGGCTGCTCTTTTTCAAGGCCGCGCTCATGCCTGCCTGAAATTTCTGCGAAAGGCCGGACGAACCCGCAAAGCTCGCGCTCACGGGCTTGATGGCCTTCTGCCTCGCCCTCGTTTTCCCCTTCGCCCACTGCTCGAAGGTCTGCCCCTGCACGACCTCGCTAAGCCCGGTGAGCGGGTTTCTGGCGCGCCGGGGCGCGTCCTTCACGCCCATGCCCGGCAGCTCGGCGACCAGCGTGCAGCGGCAGTTGTACACCTCGTGCGCCGGCCCCTGCGGGTCGCCGGGAAAGCGGCAGCCGTTGGAGAACGCCTCGCCGGGCAGCACGGTTTCGCCGTCCAGCCGGGCGTGCGAGTGGCGCGTGCGGCCGTCCAGCGTGGCCATCCAGCGCTTCTTCAGCGTCAGGCCCATGCGCTCCGCCGCGGCGTAGCTGTCCATGCGCCCGGCGTTCTGCGCGCCGGTGACGGCGGTTCGCGCGGTGCGGATGGCACTGTCCCGGTTCATGTCGCGCATGCGGGTCTGGAGGTCGTCCGCCATGGCCTTGAGCCCCTTGCCCTGCAGGATGGAGCTGGTGACGCTGGCCGTGATCTGCCGCCTGCCATATGCCAGGTCGATGCCGCGCCGCAGCGCCCGCTCGGGCGGGTAGTAGGGCATGAGGCCGGGTTGCTCGGCGATCAGGCGCTTGACCGTCTGCTCGTCCCACAGGTCAAAGCCCACGTCGCCCGCGACCTGCTCGATGGCGTAGGCCGCGTAGTTTCGGTTCAGGGCGTACAGGCCACCCGTCGCGTCGTTGACATAGGCCACGGCGGTCTCGTTCGCCCGCGTGTACCGCTGGGCAATGCGCTCCCGCATCGCCTGATACCGCTCGCCGCGCCCGATCTGGCTGAGCCGCCACTGCGCGTAGTCCTGCTCCGTCCACGTCCGCCCGTTGACGGTCTGGCCGATCAGCGCCTTCATCTCGCCGTCGCGCTTGGCAAAGCTCTCGAAGTAGGCCTCGATCGTGCCCTGCAGCTCGCGCGCCGCCTCGCCATAGACCGCCGCAACGCGCGCCTCCAGACCCGCAAGCGCCTGCCCGGTCAGCCTCTCGCCCAGGTCACTCATTCTCGCTCACCGGCTCGGGCGGGGTCTGGAAGGACGGCTCAGGCGCGGTGCGCGCGGCCTCGTCGGCGGCCTTGCGGCGCATCAGCTCCTCATACTGAT
>CALDMA010000057.1 GCA_937915075.1 uncultured Oscillospiraceae bacterium | reverse complement strand
TCCTATACCCCGTTCCAGATTGAGAACACCATCTTCAAATTACTGGACGCATGGCAGAAAAAGCGCCAGCGCGATCAGAGCCGTTGAGCGGACAAGCAGTTTGTTTGTCCGCTATTTTCATGCCCGGAAGGAGGCACCTATGTATATCAACACGTTCAAATACACCCCCAAGGATGTGAGCTGCCAGCTTTGCACCGAGTATGTGAAAAAGCTGGGCTGTACCGCCCTGCGCTGCCCGTGGCTGGCCGAGCGCATCGAGACCGGCGTGGTCGGCTACCGCGAGGCGGTCTTAGAGACATTTCCCCACGAACGCCGCCTGTTCCAGCGCCTGAACCTGCTTATCAAGCACTATCCCGGAAGCCTTTGGAGCAACGAGCAGCATGAGCGAAGGATGCAGTACCAGCGCGCGGTGCAGGGCTACCGCCGCCGCAGGGATACCAACGCCTACTATGCGGCCATGTACCTGTTGACCTCCAACGACGATATTTACCGCCGCACGGCAAACTGCTTCTGCAAGCACGGGATCGAGTTCGGCTATGCGGTGCTGAAAAATACCTCGCCGCACAACTACGCGCTGTTCATGGCGGCGCGTGACCTCTGCGACAAGACGGAGGCCGTCACGATGGCGGACTTGGCGGAACCGGAGGTCATCGACCCGGAGGCGCTGCGCCTGATCGTCAACGCCACCCTGATCGCCCGTTATGGGCTTGCCGCTTTTCAGATCAAGGCGCGGGGTGCCGAGTATGAACGCTGATGATTTTGTCGGCGGTCACGGCATCCTTGCGTTGGAGCGCTTTATGGACGATACCCGCCACATGATTATTTTTGATGTCCTGTCGTGGAAATCCCCCGTGGGTGAAAAGGGCGAACGGCTGCGGCTGTTCCTCTCCGATGTGGGATACGCAAAGGCGCAGGCATCCGAGAAACGCGGAGAAATCAAAATCCGTAAACACGCCGCCGCCATTGAGGGACATATCCTCCCTGACCGGAAAAAGCGGCGTCACTAAAACGATTGGAGGAATTACCGTGAGCAAAGTAACGGAGCTGGAAAACGCGCTGACCTCGCTGTTCCGCAGAGGTACGGAGGTCGGCTATACCGAAACGGAGATCGACGAGTTTCTGGAGAACATCGACTACCACACCCTGCTGCAAGCCGTTTGGAACAATGCCGAAACGGTCTACGCCTACCGCGCAGACGGCAAAAACGCGCTGAGCTTGGACTATCGCGGCGCGGAGCTGTTCAAGCAGCGGGCGACGCTTCTCTACGAGGATGTGGGCGACAGCTATATCGGCGCGGTGTTTGCCGCCCGGTCGATGGAGCTGTGGCTGCTGGAGGACATGGGCTTCGCCGTTGTTGCCAAATTCAGCGTGAACGCCGGAGAAGGCGAATACGTCACCGAGTATCGCGTCTACAAGGGCAGCGATTGGGCAGACAGCGAGATTTCTCTGGATTTGGAGGACTTGGTGGCCGAGCTTGCCGCCCTGTGCGATCCCTACTACGAACACGAGCAGCCCATC
>CALDMA010000056.1 GCA_937915075.1 uncultured Oscillospiraceae bacterium | reverse complement strand
CGGTCCCGGGTTCGAGTCCCCGAAGGCCCACCATATAGGGGTATAGCTCAGCTGGTAGAGCAGCGGTCTCCAAAACCGCGTGTCGAGAGTTCGAATCTTTCTGCCCCTGCCAGAAAAAACTCTTTACAACAGACGTTGTAAGTGCTATAATCAATTTGTTGAGTCGGATTGACTCGGCACCGTGCGTATATGGCCATGTAGTTCAGTTGGTTAGAACGCCGGCCTGTCACGCCGGAGGTCGAGGGTTCGAGTCCCTTCGTGGTCGCCACTCGCTGCTGTAGCTCAGTAGGTAGAGCGCATCCTTGGTAAGGATGAGGTCGGCAGTTCGAATCTGCCCAGCAGCTCCAAAAAGCATCGAAAACTTCGGTTTTCGGTGCTTTTTCGTTGCAAAAACGCCGGAAATGGTGTGGGTCAAAATGTGGGTCAATTGCTGACCCACACCGTGACCCACACGCGGAAATGTGCGGATAGGTTTAAAGAGCACCGGAGAGGAGGCTTTCGCCTTCTCTCCGGTAATTTTGCGCTTGTTTACTCACATGACCTGTGCCATGAAGCTGCCCATGGTCTGTGCGGCTTCGTCCTGCTTCTGCCTTGTTGCGTGGGTGTAGGTTCGCAGGGTGAATCCCGCGTCGTAGTGACCCAGCATACTGCTGACGGTTTTCACATCTATGCCATTCTGTAGTGCCAAGGTCGCGAATGTGTGTCTGAGATCATGGAAGCGTATGTGCGGCAGTCCTGCGTCTTTCAGTATCTTCTTATGCAGGTTTACGATGGAGTCGGGATAATACATCTCTCCTGAGATTGGTGAGGGGAACATATAGGGGTTGTCAGGGTGCTTATTATGTTCCGCTATCAGAAGGTCTACGGCTTCTTGCGGTATGCTGACCTTGCGGACCGAGGTCTCTGTTTTTGGTCGTGTTAGAGCCAGCTCGCCGTTTGGATTTTTCACATACTGTTTGCTGACAGATATGGTTCGGTTCTGGATATCGAGGTCAGACCAGAGAAGGGCAGTGAGTTCGCCTTTGCGTAATCCGCTGACCAGTTCCAAATAGAACATGGGGAGGAGTCCACGGGCATTTGCTGCATCGAGATAGTCTTTGATATGTTCCGGCTGAAGGATCTGCATCTCGAACTTCTGAATTTTGGGAGCGATGCAGTCCTCAGTCGGATTACGCAGGATTAGGCGCTCCTTGACCGCTCGCTCGAAGGCGTTGTGTAGCATCAGGTGTAAGCTGCGGACAGTCGTACTGCTGAGTCCCGGATTGCCGTGACCGCTCTTGCGGTCGATGCGACCGTTTTCCATCAGCTCCTTGTAGAGCTTTTGAAGATCGTGGGCAGTTAGCTTGGTGAGTTTGATATTGCCGATACGGGGAATGGTGTACTGCTCGACCATCAATTGGTAGCGGTCAGCTGTGGCAACTCTCACATTCGGCTTTGCATAGATATTATACCAGCTTCTCAGCCATGTGGCGATGGTATATTCATCGGCGCGGCTGACGTCGATGCCCTTGACCGATTCCAGCGCGGCACTCAATTTTGCCTTGCATTCCGCCTGAGTCTTGCCGAGGACATTTTTAATGATCCGCTTGCCGGTTTCAGGATGGTAGCCTGCAGTGTAGCGGCCCTCCCAGCGTCCATCGGACCGCTTGCGGATGCTGCCCTCTCCGTTGGCACGTTTCTTAGCCATATGGAATCACTCCTTTCCTGATAGCCACAACACATACCACAACTTTGTGAAGAAAGCTATTACTTTTTCGAGCATCTTCTTTGGTTACAGCGGTGCGTTTTTGGAAAAGTCCTATTGTTTTTAAGCAGCGCAAAATATGCGCTTTGTGCATGAGAGAATATAGAAAGGACGCCGCGGTAAGCGGCGTCCTTGTAGAACGGCTTGCTGTTATTCTTTCGCGGCAAGCTGTGCTACGACATCGAGAAACACATTGGCACCAGCAGCAAGGTCGGCGTCGCGTGTCAGCTCCAGCGGATTGTGGCTGATACCGCGGATACTTGGAACGAAGATCATCGCCGTGGGACAGATGCGGGCGAGCATCTGCGCGTCCTGCCCCGCACCGGAGGTCATGCGGCGGCAGGAAAGCCCCCGCGCGGTGGCGGAGCGTTCAATGAGCTGCACGATCCCCTCGTCGAAGAGCACCGGGTCAAAACGGCTGAGCCGCTCGGCTGTGATCTTGACGCGGTCAGTCCTTTCCAGCTCCGCGAGGTAGTCGGCAAGCGCCTGCTCCTCGGCACAGAGCTGCTGCGCGTCAGAGTTGCGGACGTCCACGGTGAACACAGCCCTGGATGGAATGACGTTGATGGCGTTCGGCTCGAACGCGATGCAGCCGGTGGTGGCGACGGTGCGGCTGTCCGGCAGCTCACAGCGGCGGCGCAGGAAGGTGATGGCCTTTGCGGCGGCGAGGCCCGCGTCCACGCGGTAGGCGGTCGGCGTGGTGCCGGCATGGTTCTGCTCTCCTTCGATGGTGACGCGCTGCCAGGAAATGCCCTGCAGGTTTTCGACCGCGCCGATGGAAATGCCCTCGGTGTCGAGAATAGGCCCCTGCTCAATGTGCAGCTCCACAAACGCACAGGGCTTGAGAAAGCCCGGCTCGACCGTACCCGCGTACCCGATGCGCCGGAGTTCCTCGCCGAGCACCGTGCCGTCCGTGCCGACAGAGGCAAGCGCCTTTTCGAGCGGGTAGCCGCCCGCATAGACGAGGGAGCCCATCATGTCGGGCGCGTAGCGCACGCCCTCTTCATTGGTGAACGCGCCGATAGCGATGGGACGCGCGGGCACAAAGCCCGACGCCTTGAGCGTTTCAACGACCTCAAGCGCCACAAGAACGCCGTAGCAGCCGTCAAATTGCCCGGCATTGATGACGGTATCAATGTGCGAGCCGAGCATGAGCGGCGCGGCGTCGGCGCAGTTCTCCGGCGTCCAGATACCAAAAAGATTTCCAATGTAATCGGTCACGACCGTGAGACCGGCCTCGCTCATCCAGCGGGACACGAGATCGCGCCCCGCCTTATCCTCATCGGAGGCAGCAAGGCGGGTGCGGTGGCCGCCGGCATCAAGACCGACCGCGCCAAGCGTGTGGATACGCTCCAAAAGACGTTCTTCATTGATGATCAGCATAGTCTGCTCCCTTCCGCTTCAAACTATCGGTTTTGTTCTGTGATGATACCAGTATACGGGACCGAAAAAGCGAATTCTATCAGATATCAAACAAAAACTGTTATTTTTTGCTTTTCCGCTGCGAAGGGATGTGGTAGGATAGGGAAAAAGGGGGGCGAGAGAATGGCTGTACCATTTCCGAAATGCGAGGGCATGCAGGGCGAATTTTATCTGACGGTGGACGATAAGCTGCACGAGCATATCGCGCCGCTTTCGGACGACCTTCCGCTCTCGGTGTATACCCAGAGCTACCGCCATGCCGCAAGAGAGCATATCCCGCTCCATTGGCACAGCGATGTGCAGCTCACATGGGTCTATGAGGGCGCGCTTGACTACACCGTTGAGGGCGGGAGTCTGGCGCTGACGCCGGACGACCTTCTGCTTGTCAACGCGGGGCACCTGCACGGCTCCCGAACGGCGCAGGGCGACACGCGAACGCTGTGTATCAATTTCGCGTCGAAGCAGCTTTTCCCGCCCGCGCTGCTTCGGCGCTATATCTGTCCGCTGCTGGAGGATGCAGCCTTTTCCCACGCCGTTCTGCCGCTGCGCGCAGAGTGGTCGGAGATCCTGCACGACTGCTGTGCGCGGGAGGGCGAGCCGGACTGCTTCGCTGTATATGAGCTGCTTACGCAGGTGCTGCGCGAGCTGACACGCAGCTTCCGCGGCGGGACGGAGAAAGGCGGCGAGGAGGCGCGGCTTTTTCAAGCCGCGCTCCGCTGCCTGCACGAGCATTACAGCGAGCCGCTGTCTGCCGGACAGCTTGCTTCCGCTGCGGCGGTCAACCGCACCATGCTTAGCGTATTGTTCAAAAAGTACACCGGCATGACGCCGACGCGGTACCGGAATGAATACCGGCTCTACATGGCCAAGAGCATGATTGTCGGCACGGACCGGCCGATCACCGAGATCTGCGCGGAAACGGGCTACAACCAGCTCAGTCACTTCATCGAGCAGTTCCGCCTGCGCTACGGTGCCTCGCCGCTGCAATACCGCAAGCGGTATGGGCGGGGTGACCGGGACGTCTGCTGAATCAATAGAACCGCATCGTATAACCCTGCGATTCCACCTCATGATCGTCCGGCTTGTGACCAAGGGCAATGCGCTTACGCTGAAGCTCCTGTAACCGCTTACGATCAATGTGGATGCCGCCGACCGTCGGCATAGCGGGGGCGTTGTCACGGAAGATATTACCCATGTGGTAGAGCAGCCGCGTGGCCGCCAGCATAACCGAGGGCGGGCATTGTTTCCCGCGGTCAATGCGGTCCATGAATATTCCTGCGTAGGTATGTCCACCGTAATACGCTTTCGTGAACCACTTGTAAGCGGCATCCGTATCTTTTGGAACGCCCTCGCCCATGAGGTACAGCTTTCCCAATAGATATTGTGCGTAGGCATTTCCGTTGTTCGCGGCCTGCCACAGATATTCCGCCGCAGCCGAAGCGTCCTTGGGCACATTCTCACCGCCGAGATATTCCTTTCCCAGCCGATAGGCGGCGTAGTCGTTGCCGTTATCGGCGGAGCGTTTCAGCCAGTAGACTCCCTTGGCAGAATCATGAACGTCAGCATCGGCGGAGAGATACAGCTTGCCCAACGCATATTGCGCCGCGTCGATTTCCTGCTCGGCAGCACGTTCCAACAGCTTCTGCGCTTTGACCGTGTCCGGTATCAGCAGCCCACCGTCGCGGTACGCCGTGCCGATAATATATTGCGCGTGGGCATCACCGCTCTCCGCAAGCTGTTCCAATTGCTCCGCCGCTTCGTCCCGTTCCTCCAGAGGGAAACTATCATCGTTCGCCACTCTTTGTATTTCTTGGCATTCGTAGCTCATGTCATAAGTGCTGATTCGCTCTCCATCGTCCTGCATCTCAGTGTCTTCGAAGGAGATTTTGTTCATGTGGATATGTTCCGCTTCCTTGATGACCGCGTTCTTGATCTGGCGGAAATCCTTCTGCTGAGA
>CALDMA010000055.1 GCA_937915075.1 uncultured Oscillospiraceae bacterium | reverse complement strand
CGAGCGCGCCTCGCACATCGCGCGCAAGATGGTCACGGCCTACGGCATGAGCGAAAGGCTCGGCTCCATCGCCTTTGAGAGCGGACACGACGAGGTGTTCATCGGCAAGACGATGGGCCAGACGCGCAGCTATTCGGAAAAGACCGCCGCCGAGATCGACGACGAGGTGAAGGCCATCATCGACCGTGCCTACGCGCAGTGCGAGGAGATCTTAACGGCGCAGCGCGCCGCGCTGACCGCCGTGGCGGAATATCTGCTCGCCCATGAGACGATGACCGGCGAGGAATTTGACCGCATGGTCGGCGAAAAAGCCTGATGGGCAAAAGGACGAACGGAAAAAGTGACGCAGGGACTGGCATTTGCCGTTCCCTGCGTCACTTTTTTCTTTTCTTGTGAAAATCTTTATTGTGCAAAGTGACAAGAGCATTTGTCCTCGTGGGGAAAACAGAAAAGTGATAGATATTCTCAATAAATGGACTTAAGTCCGTGATGCGCGGACAAATGCACACGAAACTTGAGAGTGACCATGGAAAAAACACCCGAAAACGACCGAAAATTCTGACAGATTCGACGCTTGAAATCCATTCAACGGTCCGATAAAATAAACTGCAACCAAAAGGGGCGGACGCCCCGTTTGCCGCGGCGACGCGGCAGAAAGTCAGGAGGATATGAATATGAAGAAGATTCTTGCACTCGTCCTTGCGCTCGTCATGGCGCTTGGTCTGGTCGCCTGCGGCTCCAAGGATACCACCGGCGACAGCAGCGATCCCGGCGACGCCGCCGACGGCGAAAAGGTCGTCCGGATCGGCGTGTTTGAGCCGCTCACCGGCGACAACGGCGCCGGCGGCAAGCAGGAGGTGCTTGGTATGCAGTATGCCAACTACGTCCAGCCCACCGTGGACATCAACGGCGAGACCTATCAGGTCGAGCTCGAGATCGTCGATAACCGCACCAGCGCCGAGAACGGCCCCTCCGCCGCGGCTGAGCTGATCAATAAGGATGTGAGCATCGTGCTCGGCTCTTACGGCTCCGGCGTGTCCATGTCCGGCGGCACCGTGTTCGCTGAGGCCGGCGTGCCCGCCATCGGCGTCACCTGCACCAACCCGCAGGTCACTTCCGACTGCGACGTTTATTTCCGCATCTGCTTCCTCGATCCGTTCCAGGGCACGGTCCTCGCGAACTACGCCTACAAGGAGCTCGGCGTCGAGACCGCTTACCTGCTCGGTATGCTCGGCAGCGACTACGACCAGGGTCTGATCTATTACTTCACGCAGGCGTTTGAGGCGCTCGGTGGCACCGTCGTTGCCGAGAACTTCCCCGAGGGCAACGCCAACTTCGTTTCCTACATCAACAACGCCAAGTCCGCCGGCGCGGGCGTCATCTTCTGCCCCGTCTCCATCAACTACGCGCAGCTGATCGTTGAGGCCGCCGCCGCGCAGGGCTTCGAGGGTGCGATCCTCGGCTCCGACACGCTCGACAGCAACATGGTCGTCGAGGCCGCCAAGGGCACTGACACCGAGCTGTATGTCACCACCTTCTATCAGGAGGGCGGCGCGCCCGAGTTCGATAAGGGCATCAAGGAGTGGATCAACGCCAATCCCGATGCGCTGACCAACAACGGCGGCAACGACATGATCGCGGCGGTCACCGCGATGGGCTATGACGCCTACTTCACCGCGCTCGAGGCCATCAAGGCCGCCGGCAGCACCGAGCCCGCCGACATCCTCGCGGCTCTGCCCAACGTGACCTACTCCGGCATCTCCGGCGAGATCGCCTTCGACGACATCGGCGACGCCAAGCGCGACGCGGCCTACATCAAGACCGCCAACACCGAGACCGGTGAGTGGGACTTCGTGACCGTTCAGGGCGTCGACTAAGGATCAGCCGACAAGCTCATTCGCAGCGATTGAACTTGGCGGGGCTTTCGCCCCGCCAAGTTTTCCCCGTTTTTTCGCTTTTCCCCGAATCCTACCAACAGGAGGTTTTCCATGCAGGGAATTTTACCGTATCTGATCAGCGGTATCTCTGTGGGAGGTCAGTACGCGCTCATCGCCATCGGCTACACGCTGGTCTACGGCATTCTGCGCCTCATTAACTTTGCCCACGGCGATGTCTTTATGGTGGCAGGCCTGATCATGGTCTACACCACCGCGTCCATGCCCATGTACATTTCGATCCCGCTGGTGCTCATCTTCACCGTCATCCTCGGCTTTGCCATCGAGCGCGTGGCCTACAAGCCGCTGCGCACGGCGCCGCGTATGTCGCTGATGATCAGCGCCATCGGTGTGAGCTACCTCATCCAGAATCTTGCGTTCTACCTGACCGGCGGCCTGCCGCAGCCGGTCAAGACGTCGATCCCCTGGATCTCCGACACCATCACGCTCTTCGGCACGTCCACCAAGCGCGTCACGGTCGTGACGCCCGTTCTGACCATCGCGCTCGTCTTCGCGCTCGTCGCGCTCATCAAAAAGACCAAGATCGGCATGGGGATGCGCGCCGCCGCCAAGGACTTTGAGACGGCGCAGCTCATGGGTGTGAAGATCAATTCCGTTATTTCCATGACCTTCGTCATCGGCTCGTTCCTCGCCGCGGTCGGCGCGATGCTCTACTTTACAAACTATCCCACGGTGGCGATCACCTCCGGCGGTATGCCCGGCCTGAAGGCCTTCGTCGCGGCGGTGTTCGGCGGCATCGGTTCCATTCCCGGCGCGGTGGTCGGCGCGTTCCTGATCGGCCTTTGCGAGGAGATCATCAAGGGTCTCGGTCAGTCCACCTTCTCCGATGCGTTCACCTTTGCGCTGCTGATCATCGTGCTGTGCGTCAAGCCCACGGGACTCTTCGGCGAAAAGGTCACGGACAAGGTCTAAGGAGGGGTGAAGATGAAAAAGAAAACGATCGGCAAAGAGTATCTCTTCACTGCGATCATCCTGTTCGTCGTGCTGGCGGTCACGATGGTCCTCGACTCCCAGCTCCCGGGCTATCACATTGTGATCAAGGTCATCAAAAAGGCGTCGGTCTATTCTCTCGTCGCCGTTTCGATGAACCTGCTCAACGGCTTTACGGGCCTTTTCTCCCTCGGCCAGGCGGGCTTTATGCTCCTCGGCGCGTATTCCTACGCGGTGCTGTGCATCCCGGTCGCCAAGCGCGCGGGCGTGTATCAGTATTTTGACGGCGGCATCGTGAAGTTCTCCCTGCCGGAGATCTTCGCGGGCTTCCTCGGCGACAAGGTCGGCTCGGCGGTCGGCATGATCCTCGCGCTGCTTGTCGGCGGTCTGATCGCGGCGTTCTTCGCCTATCTGATCGGCCTGCCTGTGCTGCGCCTGAAGAGCGACTACCTTGCCATTGCGACCCTCGGCTTTGCCGAGATCATGCGCACCATTATCCAATGGAACGCCATCGGCCCGCTGACCAACGCCTCGAACCTTCTCAAGGGTTATCCCGACTTCGGCAGCGCGACCGCGTATCTGCTGCTCATCGGCGTGTTCATCGCGTGCGTCGTGCTGCTGGTGAACTCCACCTACGGCCGCGCGTTCAAGGCCATCCGCGACGACGAGGTCGCCGCCGAGGCAATGGGCATCAATCTTGCCCACCACAAGCGCCTCGCCTTCGTCATCTCCTCGTTCTTCGCGGGCGTCGGCGGCGGTATGCTGGCGATGTACATGGGCGCGGTGCAGGCGATGTCGTTCCGGAGCAGCATGACCTATGAGATATTGCTGCTCGTCGTCATCGGCGGCATCGGCTCCATCACCGGCAGCGTGCTCACGAGCTTCCTCTACATCGCGGCACTCGAGTGGCTGCTGCGCGGTCTGGATACCGGCAAGTTCCTCGGCATCACGGCGCCGGGCCTCTTCAAGAACGGCTTCCGCATGGCGGTCATCTCCGTCATCATCATGGTCGTCGTGCTCTTCTTCCGCAAGGGCATCATGGGCGATAAGGAGCTGCCCGATCTCCTGCGCCGTCATACAAAGAAGGGAGGCGGCGAGAAATGAGCAAGAACGTTCTGCGTCTCGACAATATTACGATGCAGTTCGGCGGCGTTGTCGCCGTCGACAACCTGAGCCTTGAGGTCAACGAGGGCGAGATCGTCGCGCTCATCGGCCCCAACGGCGCGGGCAAAACCACCGCGTTCAACACCATCACCGGCGTGTATGAGCCGACGAACGGTCAGGTCAGCTTCATGGGCGAGCCGATCGTCCGCAACCATCCGCAGGGCAAGATGAAGCAGAATTACAAGGGCAAGGAGGCCGGGAAATTCGTTCAGATGCCTGTGCTCGACCCTACGCCCGACCGGATCACCAAGCTCGGCATGGCGCGCACATTCCAGAACATTCGCCTGTGGAAGTCCCAGACCGTGTTCGACAATGTGCTCATCGCCAAGCACATGCTGCGCACCAGCAACGTCTTTTCCGCCACCTTCCGCCTCAACCGCAAGGAGGAGGCGCAGCATCGCGAGGAGGTCATGGAGCTTCTGCGCATCGTGGGGCTGGAGGATGTGAAGGACGAGCTGGCGACGAGCCTGCCCTACGGCAAGCAGCGCCGGCTGGAGATCGCCCGCGCGCTGGCGACGCATCCGAAGCTCCTGATGCTCGACGAGCCTGCCGCCGGCATGAACCCGCAGGAGACGAACGAGCTGACCGAGTTCATCGGCCGCATCCGCGACGAGTTCCACATGACCATCCTGCTCATCGAGCACCACATGGATCTCGTCATGGACATTTCCGACCGCATCTACGTCATTGACTTCGGCGAGCTGATCGCCACCGGCACGCCGGAGGAGATCCAGAATAACCAGCGCGTCATCGACGCCTATCTGGGGGTGGAAGAGGATGCTTAAAATTCAAAACCTTCAGGTCGCTTACGGCGGCATCCAGGCGCTGCGCGGCATTGATATGGAGGTGCCCGACGGCAAGATCGTCACCCTCATCGGCGCGAACGGCGCGGGCAAATCCACCACGCTGCGCACCATCTCCGGCCTTGTCAAGGCCAAGTCCGGCTCCATCACCTACAACAGCGAGGAGCTGCTCGGCAAGCCCATCAACGCCATCCTCGCCGCGGGCATCGCTCAGGTCCCTGAGGGCCGGCGCGTGTTCCCGGACATGACCGTGCTCGAAAACCTCAAGATCGGCGCCTATCTGCGCAAGGATAAGGAAGAGATCGAAAAGGATATCAAGTGGGTGTATGAGCTCTTCCCCCGCCTGAAGGAGCGCAACTGGCAGCTTGCCGGTACGCTCTCCGGCGGCGAGCAGCAGATGCTGGCCGTCGGCCGCGGACTGATGTCCCGCCCGAAGGTGCTGATGATGGACGAGCCCTCCCTCGGCCTTGCGCCGCTGGTCGTGCAGGGTATTTTCGATATCATCCGTGAGATCAACCGACAGGGCGTAACCATCCTTCTTATCGAGCAGAACGCCAACATGGCGCTGAAGATCGCCGACCTCGCCTATGTGCTCGAGACCGGCACCATCACCATGAGCGGCACGGGTGCGGAGCTGCTGGCCGATGAAAAGGTCAAGGAGGCCTATCTCGGCAAGAAGCGCGGCAG
>CALDMA010000054.1 GCA_937915075.1 uncultured Oscillospiraceae bacterium | reverse complement strand
ACGAGTACACCGAGAAGCTCAACGCCCTCAACGCCGAGCTCAAGGCGCTGCCCGCGGCCAAGTGGAATGGCGTGAAGGTCGTCACCTCCGGCATCATCTGCGACAACCCCGTCCTGCTCAAGGTCTTTAAGGACAACAACGTTGCCATCGCCGCCGACGACGTCGCGCACGAGTCCCGTGCGTTCCGCACCGACGCGAGCGAGGAGGGCGATCCCATGATGGCTCTCGTCGAGCAGTTCACCAACACCGACTACGACGTGCTGCTCTACGACCCGCAGTCCAATAAGAACCGCCGCGGCGAGTTCGTGGCGAACCTCGTCAAGGAGTCCGGCGCGCAGGGTCTGGTGCTCTTCATGCAGCAGTTCTGCGACCCCGAGGAGATGGAGTTCCCGTACCTCAAGAAGGCGCTCGACGCCGCCGGCATTCCCTTCATCAAGCTCGGCGTGGACCAGCAGATGCGCGACTTCGGCCAGGCGGCCACCGCCATTCAGGCGTTCGCCGACGTTCTGTCCGTCCAGTAAAGTATCCCGACGGCGGAGGGGAGAGAGGGAGAAGCTCTCCCCGCGCCGCGCCGGCTGTTCAGACGGCGTAAAAATTGCAGGACCGCTGTTGCAAAGCTCAACGGCGATTTGCTATAATCCACTCTAACGAAAGGGATAAGGAGAATCTATGTACAGCCCGCTTTTCGTCACCCTGATGGGCATCGGCACGGTGTTCTTCGGCCTGATCTGCATCATCGTCCTCACGATGATCATGGGATCGATCCTCAAGAGCAATGCCAAGCCCGCCGCCCCCGCGCCTGCTGCGGCTCCCAAGGCTGCGGCTCCCGCCGCTCCCGCGGTCAACACCGCCAAGGAGCAGGAGATCCTTGCCGCCGTTATCGCGGCGGTCACCGAGGACCTCGGCCCCAGCGCCTCCCGTATGCAGATTACCAGCATCAACAAAATTTGATTATTTTAGGAGAGAAAACATCATGACTAAGCAGTACACTGTCACCGTTAACGGCACCGCCTACGAAGTTACCGTCGAGTCCGTCTCCGGCGGCCGCATGGCTTCCGCCCCCGTCGCCCGCACCGCTTCCGCCCCCGTGGCCCGCGCTGCCGCTCCCGTCGCCGCTCCCGCTCCTGCCGCGGCTCCCGCCGCTGCTCCCAAGGCTGCTCCGGCTGCTGCCGGCTCCGGTGAGACCGTTTCCAGCCCGATGCCCGGCACCATCCTCGACGTGAAGGTCGCGGCCGGTCAGGCGGTCAAGTCCGGCGACGTTCTCTTCATCCTCGAGGCCATGAAGATGGAGAACGAGATCTTCGCTCCCTGTGACGGTACCGTTTCCTCCGTCGCGGTTTCCAAGGGCGCTGCCGTCAACCCCGGCGACGTTCTGTGCGTCATCGGCTGAGACCGTTCCGCGCACCCTTGAAATAAACTGTGAAAGGAAACCAGAAATAAATGACTGCTATTATCAATTTCGCGCAGCAGACCGGTTTCTATATGTTTGGCCAGGAGGGCAACTGGAAATGCCTCATCATGATCGCCATTTCCTTTATCCTGATGTATCTGGCCATCGTGAAGGGCTTTGAGCCGCTGCTGCTCCTGCCCATTTCCTTCGGTATGCTGTGCACCAACCTGCCCGGTGCGGATATGTTCCACGAGATCCTGTTTGCCGGCGGTCACGTCCATTGGGACCTCTTCGGCGGCACGCCCGTCACGGCCTCCTTCCTCGCGGAGATGAACGAGGCCGGCGTTTCGGATGCCGTGCTCGCGCCGTACTTCCAGCAGCTGCTCGCCAGTGCGCAGGAGGCCTTCGGAGCGGATGTGATCCAGCAGGTCGCTAACGAGGTCATGGCCGCTGCCGGCGGCACCATCAGCGAGTTCGCGGCGCAGATCCAGGCGGTCGCGCAGGCGGAGCAGGCTGCCGCGGCGTACGGCATGGAGCTTGCCGGTCCGACCGTCACGCTCGGTCTGCTCGACGTCCTCTACCTCGGCGTCAAGCTCGGCATCTATCCCTGCCTGATCTTCATGGGCGTCGGCACGATGACCGACTTCGGCCCCCTGATCGCCAACCCCAAGTCCCTGCTGCTCGGCGCGGCTGCCCAGCTCGGTATCTTCATGACCTATGTGGGCACCCAGCTCCTCGGCTTCACCTCGCAGGAATCCTCCTCCATCGGTATCATCGGCGGCGCGGACGGCCCGACGGCGATCTTCGTCACCTCCCGTCTCGCTCCCCATCTGCTCGGCCCCATCGCCGTTGCGGCGTACTCCTACATGGCGCTCGTTCCGGTCATTCAGCCGCCTATCATGAAGGCCCTGACCACCAAGGAAGAGCGCAAGATCGTCATGAAGCCGCTGCGTCAGGTCAGCAAGAAGGAGAAGATCATCTTCCCCATCATGATCACCGTGTTCGTGGCGCTGCTCGTTCCCTCCGCCGCTCCTCTGATCGCCTGCCTTATGCTCGGCAACCTGTTTAAGGAGTCCGGCGTGGTCGATCGTCTGCAGAAGACGGCCGGCAACGAGCTGATGAACATCGTCACTATCTTCCTCGGCTTCACGGTCGGCGCGACGGCGACAGCCACCACCTTCCTCTCCCTCCAGACCATTGAGATCATGGCGATGGGCGTCGTGGCGTTCGGCTTCGGCACCGCGGGCGGCGTGCTGCTCGCCAAGCTCATGAACCTGTTCCTGAAGGAGAAGATCAACCCGCTGATCGGTTCCGCCGGTGTTTCCGCCGTCCCGATGGCGGCGCGTGTCTCCCAGGTCGTGGGCCAGAAGGAGAATCCCGCGAACTTCCTGCTGATGCACGCCATGGGCCCGAACGTGGCCGGCGTCATCGGCTCCGCCATCGCCGCGGGCGTCCTCATGTCGCTCTTCGGCTAAGAGAACAAAAGAAAGAAAAAGAGGGCTTTGCCCTCTTTTTCTTTTGCACATTGTGTTTTGAAAAAGGGTATGCTATAATTTCTCCAACATTTGAAATAGGAGGTCCGTTCCGATGAAATACAGGGAAATGACGGCTGAACAGCGCAAGGTCGAATTTGAAAAGGTGTCCGCCGAGTTTGAAGCGTGGAAGGCCAAGGGCCTGAAGCTCAACATGGCGCGCGGGCGTCCGGGTAAGGAGCAGCTCGATCTGGTGTCCGGTATCCTCTCGGTGATGACCGATCCCACGGACTGCGTGGACGGCGACGTGAATGTGCGCAACTACGGTCAGCTCTCCGGTCTGCCGAGCGCCAAGGCGCTCTTTGCCGAGATCCTCGGCTGCAAGCCGGAGCAGGTGTTCGTCGGCGGAAACGCCAGCCTGCAGCTCATGTACGATACCATCGCCAAGGCGTACACCAACGGTCTGCTGCACAGCGAAAAGCCGTGGTGCCGCGAGGAGCATATCAAGTGGCTCTGCCCCGCGCCGGGCTATGACCGTCACTTCAAGGTCACGGAGAGCTTCGGCTTTGAGCTCATCACCATTCCCATGACCGAGACCGGCCCGAATATGGATCTGGTTGAACAGCTCGTCAAGGACCCGGCGGTCAAGGGTATGTGGAACGTACCGAAGTATTCCAATCCCGACGGCATCATCTACTCCGACGAGACCATCGAGCGCATCGCCAAGCTGAAGCCTGCGGCTCCCGACTTCCTGCTCATGTGGGACAACGCCTATTGCATCCACGAGTTCGAGGGCGAGTTCGTGCCCTTCCCGGATATCCTGAGCCTGTGCGAGAAGTACGGCAACGCCGATATGGTGTTCGAGTTTGCCTCCACCAGCAAGATCACGCTGCCCGGCGCGGGCGTGGCGTGCTTTGCGTGCAGCGAGGCGAACATGGAATACATGGAGAAGCTCATCAACATCCAGATCATCAGCTACGATAAGATCAATCAGTTGCGCCATGTAAAGTACCTCAAGGACAAGGCGCACACGCTGGAGCTGATGAAGAAGCACGCGGCCATCATGGGGCCGAAGTTCAAGGCGGTGACCGAGACGCTCGCACGCGAGGTTGGCCCGCTGGGCCTTGCCACCTGGCACGACCCCAAGGGCGGTTATTTCGTGTCCGTCAATACGCTGCCGGGCCTCGCCAAGCGCACGCTGGCGCTGTGCAAGGAGGCGGGCGTCATTATGACGAGCGCGGGCGCGACGTTCCCCTACGGCGTCGACCCGAAGGACAGCAACATCCGCGTCGCTCCGTCCCTCCCGCCGGTGGAGGAGCTGCAGCAGGCGATGGAGGTCTTCTGCTGCTGCCTGAAGCTCGCCGCACTCGAGCAGCTGAAGTAAGAACAAAAAAGGAAGAGACGGAGCGCCGCTCCGTCTCTTTTTTGGATGCTTTTCATTTACATAACGCCAAATTCCTACTGGAATTTTCTGCCCGTCCATGTTATACTTATACGGTATCTGTATTTTTGCGTAAAGGAGCGTGAATGCTATGACCTGGCTTTCCGCCATCATCATGGGACTGGTGCAGGGCATCGCCGAATTTCTGCCCATCTCGTCCTCGGGCCATCTGGCCATTGCCGAGCATCTGCTGAATATGCAGGGGGCCTCGGAGATCCCGCAGTTTTACGATGTGCTGCTGCACCTTGGCACGTTGGTGGCTGTGTTCGTCGCCTACTGGGATGAGATTTACGATATGATCGTAGAATTTTTCATCGGAATTGGCGATTTGATTCATCGGACGACGCCTAAGACTGTGCCGCCCGCGCGGCGCATGATATTGCTCGTCATCGTCGGCACGCTGCCGCTTTTCGTCATGGTGCCGTTCCGCCATTTTTTTGAAGGCCTGAGCGACAATATGTACTTCATCGGCGGCGCGCTCCTCTTCACCGGCGTGCTCCTTTTCGTGAGCGACCGCGTGCGCCGCGGCCGCAAGACAGAAAAGACCGCGAGGCTCGCCGACGCGCTCGTGGTCGGCATCGGGCAGGCCATCGCGCTCTGCCCGGGCGTTTCCCGCTCCGGCATGACCATCACCACCGGCTGCTTTGTGGGCTTTGAGCGGAAATTCGCCGTGCGCTTTTCCTTCATCCTCTCCATTCCCGCTATCCTCGGCGCGAATATCCTGAGCATCAAGGACGCTGTCGATGCGGGAATCGATTGGTCGGAAATGCCGATGTATCTCATCGGCGTAGCCGTTGCCGCGGTCACGGGATATCTCTGCATCCGGCTGCTGAAAATGATCGCCGATCGCGGCCGCTTCGGCGCGTTCGCGTACTACTGCTGGATCGTCGGCGCGCTGGTGCTCATCTTTACGATCGTATAAAGGGGTAAGCTATGGCAACGCAGAAAAAAACCTCGTCCGGCAAGCGGACGACGACAAGCAAAAAGACAACGGCGGGCGGCAGGCGCGCCGCCGCGCCGAAGAAGCGCCCCATCCGCCGCGAGGTCGGCGGCGTGGTGTGCCTTGTGCTGGCGCTGTGCATCGCGTTCAGCTACTTCCAGCAGGGCGGCTGGCTGCTCGACCGGCCCGCAGAGCTGTGCCGCGGACTCGTTGGCTACGGCTATTATACGGTCGCGCCCGTGCTGCTGCTCGTGAGCTATATCCTGCTCTTCCACCGCGGGCGGAACGTCACCGCCTGCGTGGTGGGCGCGGCGCTGCTGCCGGTGCTGCTCGGCGCGATGCTCCACCTCGTGCTGTGCAAGACGGACTACAACAGTGTGGACGGCATTGCGAAGCTCCTCTGGCAGAGCGGCCTTTCGATGGAATCCGGCGGCGTCCTCTCCGCGACGCTCGCCATCATGCTCGTCAAGCTGGTGAAAAAGACGCTCGCGATGATCCTGCTCGCGGTGCTGCTCGTCACCTGCCTGATGCTGGCCTTCCGCCTGACGCCCGCCGCCGTGCTCGAGGCGGTGCGCTCGCACGAGCGTGTACCCTACGAGCCGGAGGACGAGGAGAAAGCCCCGCCCGCCCGCGCCGCCGCGCCGAAGAGCACGGAGAAGTCCAAGGCGCGCATCGACATTCCGCTCGACGGCGAGACGCGCGAGCCGCCGAAGAAGGAGGGCAAGCTCTCCGGCTTCTTCACCCATAAATCCGATGCGGTCCGCACGCCGGACGAGTTGCTGACCGCCAAGGCTCCGGTGGGCGGGAGCGCTCTCGCTGCCGCGCCGGTCCCGACGCCGGCTCCCGCTCCAACGCCGGAGCCGACCTACACGGTGGTCGCCGGCGCGCCTCTCACCGAGACGGCTCCCGCGCCCGCTCGCGCACCCGCCGCGCCGGTCGTGTCCGCCGCCCCCGTGGCAGCGCCTGCCGCGCCCGCGGCCAACGCGCCCGCAAGGCCCTCCGCGCCGGAGGAGGTCGCTGCCGAGGCCGAGAGGGTCGCCGGTGAGATCGAATCCGAGCTGGAGCAGGACGTTCCCGAGTATACCTTCCCGCCCATCACGCTGCTCGACGAGGGCGGCGCAGGCAACGCCGTGGAGGCGGGCGCGGAGCTGCGCAACAACTCCCGCCGCCTTGCCGAAACGCTCAAGAGCTTCGGTGTGGATGCCCGCGCGGGCGACGTCGTGCGCGGCCCCAGCGTCACACGCTATGAATTTACGCTCGATCAGGGCGTGAAGCTCTCCAAGATCACGAACCTTGCCGACGATATCGCCCTCGCACTCGGCGCGTCGGGCGTGCGCATCGCGCCCATCCCC
>CALDMA010000053.1 GCA_937915075.1 uncultured Oscillospiraceae bacterium | reverse complement strand
TCCTCGGCCCGTTGGCAGAAACTGCTGCGGTCGTGCGCAGGGAGACTGTCTCAAGGCAGCGGCCGCAGAAGCTCTCGCCCTTAATCGAAAACACAATTGCATCATCGAAGATGCGGTCAAGCGCACACAGGAGCGAGTCATTCTCACAGAAATTCTCCTGCCACTGTGCAGGATCACGGTTGCTGGTAAAAACCATGTTGTAGTAGCCGTCCTTCTGGTAGCGGCGGTCCACCATATCAAAGAACAACCGCGTGTTTTCCTTATCAAACTCGCAATGCCCCACTTCATCAATAATCAGGCAGGAAGGCCGGACGAGGGCAGCGAGGAGCGTACTTTCACGGCCAGCACGTCGGGCATCTGTCATTCGGTCACGCAGCTCGGTCATCTTAATGAAGTATGCTTTCATGCCGTGCTCGCAACAAGCGCGGCCAAAGGCTTGCGCCAAATGAGTTTTGCCGGTTCCCGGTTTCCCAATGAAGGCGAGGTTTTTGTGGGCGTAGAGGGCGGACAGCGTAGAGAGGTTACGCAACTTGTCAATGTTCT
Source organism: uncultured Oscillospiraceae bacterium (assembly GCA_937915075.1). GTDB lineage: Bacteria > Bacillota > Clostridia > Oscillospirales > Oscillospiraceae > Hominicoprocola. Next base: position 6,063 of record CALDMA010000053.1, on the reverse strand, counting down.
TCCCAGTGATGCGGCTGAAATCGAAGTTGTCAAAGGTTTTCGGAACCTTCAGCGGCAGTCGGCTCGTCCGCAGCAAGAAGTCAACGGTGGAGCTGTCTTTCTTTGCTTTTAGATGTTCAAAGACCTTAGCCACTGCAAGGACTTCTGCGTCAGTCATGTTGTTCTCCTGTACCAGAGTAGCAAACTCTTCCACAGAGAACCCAAACTTCATCAGATCCTTGCTGCAAGCGGCCACAGTGTCTAACAGTGTATTATTCATCCCAACCATCCTCCTTGCTGAAGTTGAACTTCTCAAAGGAGAGGTCACGGACCGGCTCTGGAACCTGTTTAATCACCGTCTTTACCGGCATGGTGGGGAACTCTTCCGGCTGCTCAGGCAGAGCATACTGGTTTTCACAAAAGCTGTCCCGGTGCGCCCAGGTCACATTGTGTGTAGTCAGGAGATAGGCCATGTCGGATGAATAGATGTACAGCGTATCACCGTCGCGCAGCACACGGGCAGTCTTGCCATGATAGGTATAGGGGACTCCAAAACGACGTCCCTCATAGCTTACAAACCCGTCAAAAGAAATCCGGCGCTCCGGGCAGAGATAAAACAGCAGTTCGTAGCTGTCATCCAGAATGGATACCACTTTGAGACAGCGCTCTGAATGGATATTCATAGGGATTCCAATCCCCCCTGTGGTAAGCTGCGTTCTGTTCATTGCACCAATCCAAAGCTGCATAATTCAGATCGGTCACATTCCAGAACACGCGCCCAACGAGGAAGTTTTCCTTTACGAACCGCACGAGACGTTCCACCTTGCCCTTCGTAAAGGGATGACGGGGCTTGCAGAGCTTCGTCTGGAATCCAACGGTCTTCATGAACTGCTCATAGTCCTTCTGCCAGATTGGATTGCCATCCACATCACGCCGAATGACCACGCTCTTCATGTTATCCGTCAGGACGTATTGAGGAACACCCATGTAGCGAAAAGCGTGGATCATCCCAATGAACAGATTTTCCTGCTTTGCATTGGGGAAGAACTCTACATACCGCTGCCCGCAGTGGTGGCAAATCATAGCAAAGCAGGCAGCGCTGTATTCACTTCCATCATAAGCTTGTACCTTCGTAAAGCCCCAGTCCATCTGAAATGCCTCTCCGGGACCGGTAGAGTACCGTCGCCCACGGTTTCCCTGCGACTCAACTGCATGACGAGGGGCGGGAACAAGATGATAGTGGGCAGAGATGTAGTCCTTGACGATGGTTTTACCGCCAGTGAATCCGCTCTTACGAAGTTTATCAAGGCACACGACAGAGTTTACAACGCCTGCTTTGAGTAGGCTATCCAGAATGCCGGTGTAGCCACTCAGGAGTGTAGTTGTCGCCTTGCGGCCCTTCAATGCGTGTTGGACATCCTCAAAGTCATGTTCTTTCATGCGGCGCAGTTTGGCGCGGGAAATTCCCGTACGACGCCCAAGGTCTGCAAGGTTGATTTTCTCCAGCGAGAACTTGTCTCCCTGTTCGGCCATCATCTGTTTTATGGCTTCCGCTACTACTGGATTCATAGCTGCAAAATTAGACTTCTTCATGATTCCTCCTTTCACCGAGGGCTGGCTACCCTCTAAGTGTAAAGGATTTCATGAAATCATGATTGGCTATTTTCATCCGGCCATAATTGGCGATTTCCGCCCGGCCCGGAATGGCTAATTCCGCCCGGCGCTAACAGCGTGTTGAGTTTGGTTCCTTGCAGCGCAAGGAAATTCCGGAAATCCCTGTGGATGCCGTCCGTGAAGCACTGATCAATTCGTTTTGCCACAAGGAATACGGAACCGGACAGAACAACGAGGTTTCCATATACAAGGACCGTGTTGAGATCTATAACCCCGGTACTTTCCCGGCAGGCTATGAGCCGGAGGATTTCATCTCTGGCCGAGAGCGTCCTATCCGCAGGAATCCGCTGATTGCACAGACGCTCTACTACTCTAAGAATGTCGAGAGCTTTGGTACTGGGCTGAAGCGCATTGCTGACGCCTGTGACGCCACTGGATGTAAATATAAGTTTGAGGTTTTGAAGTCCGGATTCGTAGTCGTTTTCTATCGATCCGACGAGAATTTTGACACGACTGGAACGGATACCACTCCAGTTACCATACCAGTCAACACTCCAGATAAAGATATTCAGAGTAAGATTGTTTCTCTGTGTCTCAATGCCCCTCAGACGCGCGAACAGTTGATGCAAGCCTGTGGGATGAAAAACAAAGCGCATTTTCTAAAAGCATATCTGAAGCCGATGTTGGAGACAGGAGAACTCCAGTTGACAATTCCTGATAAGCCCAATAGCCGGAATCAGAAATATATTGCAGTCCGTCATACCACAGGAGAAGCACGATGAACAAGGAAATCTATACCTGTGACGCTTGCCACTATACCTTTGAAGCGGAAGCTGGATGCGACCAATGCCCGGACTGCGGCAAAAAGCGAGTGCGGCCTGCCAATGAGCAAGAATCGAAGGAATATCTGGAGCGTCAGAAGCATACCGAGAAGTGAAATTGAGAAACTGCGGAGGAAAAACAAAATGGTTACCAGAGATGATTTGGAGCAGTTGGTAAAGAATCGCGGTCAAGAGGCTGTTGGCGCAGCTGTCGTCAAAATCCCTGACGAGGATGTGCGTCCGGCTCTGATGCTCATGGTTATGATATATCAGAAATCTGACGAAATAAATCGTGAGATATTTCGTCGAGATCAGAAGCGCATTGCTGAATTGGAAGAAGAACTTGAAAAAGCCCGCGCAGAACTTCATCGGTTAGAGCAGGAAAAATAAAAATCTTATTCAATGCAAAGGAGCTCCCCCGACCACAAAGTGGCAGGGGGAGCTTCTTCGTTGTCTTCAATTTACTGGATGGCATCCTTGAGGGCCTTTCCGGGCTTGAAAGCGGGGGCCTTGGACGCGGGAATTTCGATCTCGGTTCCGGTAGCGGGATTTCTGCCGGTGCGGGCTGCACGCTCCTTGACTTCAAAGGTGCCGAAGCCTACCAGCTGTACTTTATCGCCCTCCCTCAACGCATTCTCCGTCGCGGTGATAAAGGCAGTCAAGGCGGACTCGCAGTCCTTCTTGGAAAGTCCGCTGGTTTCCGCCATAGCGGCGATCAATTCAGTCTTGTTCATAACATATACTCTCCTGTTGTTTCTCAAATAGTACGGGATGTGATGTTATTATACCGGATAGGATCGTGTTTGGCAATACGGCTTTGCGGTTTGGATCCCATAAGCGGTACCGCTCTCTCATTTACGCCTGCGGCTGATGTACAACCCCCACAAACAACGGCAGACCGTCTGTTCCCGTGATAGCGAACACAAAGGGGCGATCCAAGGTGAAGTCCACTTCCTCCTCTGGTGGTGCGCCCGCGCCGTTTGCCATCATGACCGTATAGGCCGCAGCGGTGACGCCCTCTTCATCGATGGCGACGCGGGCGGCGTGTTTGGCCTGAGAGAGGTAAGCTTCCGTATCGTCGGTCATGGGCGAGAAGTCCGAGATTGTCGGGTCAAACACATCAGTGATGCCCATCTCTTTCAGGCTTTCCGTCAGATCCAGATCCGACGCAATATCAAACTTGGGAACAGAGAGGTTGACAATGAGGTATTTGCTCTCCGTGCTTTCTCCACCGCTGAGCAGGAAATCCATCGTCTGTTCATCGGCAAGCAGTTCTTCCGGCGTCACGCCCTCGTCCGGCAGCAGGAACCACATGGCGCCGCTGTTTTCCAAGCTTTTCGAGACTGCGGAAAAGCGGTCACTCCAATAATAGGTATTCGTTCCGCTCTGATGCATGAAATCGCAGGTCACATCCCCGCTATCGGCGTGGAAGGTATCCGGGCTGGTATTGCTCTCGGAAAATTCTCCGCTCCACTTGGCACGGAAATAGATGGTAGTGGCCAGGGCGAGGATCGTTTCCTTGTCCATCGTCAAACCGGAAGCCTGCTCCTTCAGAAGACCGCCAGTCTGCTGGTTGATCCAGTCCTGAAGTGCCTGGTCAAAGGCGGTGGAGCCCATTTCGCCGCGGAAGGACGAGGCATAATAATACTTTGCCAGCGCATCCATCGTCTCCTGCTTGAAGTTGATCTGATCGTTGAGCCACAGAGAGCTGGCAAGAATACTGGTCACAGCGCCATCATCGCAGTAATTGGCGTTCCAGACGGCAGATGCTTCGGTGTGAAGGCTGTCCAGATCCTCGCTGCCCAGCAGGCTGAGGATCTGCTCCCGGCTCTCACCGTCCGTGATCTCCGCCAGCATGGCAAGGGCCATGTAGATATTGATGGGCGAGCAGGCTTTGTTCTCTCCGCTGCCCTCAATGAGCAGCTGGGGGATCACAGCGCGGAGATAGCTGTCCAGTGCATCCGTATAGCCTTCCGGCTGCTCCAGCTGCTTTTTACGGTCCGCCCGCCATGCGTCATAGACCTTGTCAAAGCCGTCGCTGTCGAAGTCTCCGTTGAGCTTGGTATACTTGCTCTCATCCGGATACTGTGCCATCTGTGGATACTGTGCGGCAGCCAACTGGTACTTATTGGTGCCTGTTGTTCCCGCCTGCGAGCAGGCAGTCAGGGAAAATACACTGATCACGGCAAGCAGAAATGCAAAAATCCGTTTCATTGTTTGATCCTCCATCTGAAAATTTTGAAAGAATCGCTATAATAATTATAGACGGTATTTTTTCAAAAAAGTTCCACAGAGGAACGTGCTACGCCTTAGATCAACTAATACGACATCCTTGCTTCTGAAAATTTCTGTACAAACCGCAGCTCACTCCACTAACCGTCGCTGTCCCCCCCCCGATATTCGTAGACAGCGGCGGTGATCGGTCTCCCCGTTTTCCGACACTCCATCTGCCGCATAGAAATTCACAGAGGAAATCGGCGGCACCGTGGCAACGATTATGGCGCTGGATAGAGCCATCCGTTACGGCAGCGACAAGACCGAGTCTGTGTATGACAGCCGCGGGCGGCCGTTTATCCAGCTCTGCAAAAATGTGCAAATATAAAAAGTTTCTGCATTTTAGTGCATTTACTTGTTTTTGCTGCCGGGTTGTGCTATACTAATAACGTAGGAGGTGTGAATACATGATAGATTCCCACGAGCTCAGACAACGTGACCGCTATTTGAATAAACTGATCGGATTTCAGGATACAGAGCCTGTCAAGGTGATTACCGGCATTCGGCGCTGCGGCAAATCCAGTTTGCTAAAGCTGATGGTACAGCACTTGAAAGATACCGGTGTTCTGTCGGAGCAGATCATTGAGATGAATTTTGAATCCTTTGATTTCCGAGGGATGAGCGCCGATGATATTTACCGATATGTGAAAGAGCGCATTGTCCCCGAAAAGCGGATGTATCTTTTCTTTGACGAGCTGCAGCGGGTCGATGCGTGGGAGGATGCGGTAAACGCCTTCCGTGTGGATTTTGACTGCGACATCTATGTTACCGGGTCGAACGCCTATCTTCTTTCCTCGGAGTATTCCACCTATCTCTCCGGACGGTGCGTAGAAATCAAAATGCTGCCGCTCTCTTTCTGTGAGTTCCTCGATTTTCACGGTTTTGAGGTTCGTGAAACGCAAAGCGCCCTTGGCGGGCTTCGCAAGCAGGTATTCGATAAAAACAATGAACGCTACGAACTGCGAGAAGTTTTTGACGCCTATATGCGCTTTGGTGGAATGCCCGGCATCGCCGATGTTGGGCTGGAACAGGAAAAGGCGCTGTCGCTTCTCGATGGCATCTATTCCACGGTGGTTATCCGTGATATTTTGGAGCGAGAAAAACGCAGAGGTCAAAAGCAAATCACAGATCCCACACTGCTGCGGAAGATCATCCTGTTCCTCGCCGACAATATCGGCTCCAGCGTTTCTATTGCTTCTATCGGCAATACACTGGTCAACGAGGGGCTTCTGGATGACGGCAAGCGCAAAGGCGCACCAAGCGCCCATACCGTGCAGGCATATGTGAATGCGCTTCTGGAGAGCTACTTCTTCTACGAGATCAAGCGCTTTGACATCAAGGGCAAAGCCTACCTCCGCACCCTCGGAAAATACTA
>CALDMA010000052.1 GCA_937915075.1 uncultured Oscillospiraceae bacterium | reverse complement strand
CGAGGTCAGTCCTGCAGGCCCTGCTCGTAGGACTCGATCATCTTCTTGACCATCTGGCCGCCGACGGAACCGGCCTCGCGGGAGGTCAGGTCGCCGTTGTAGCCCTGCTTGAGGTTAACGCCGACCTCCCTTGGTGTACCCCGAACATCTTAAAAAGCCCATTTGCGCATGTCTTTGCATTGCGAAAAGGGGGAAAGGTGGCCCTGCGCAACGTAATGTGAAACAGGCCCCACTCTGGTGTATAGGGAGGATGCGATTGGGTAATGAGCCGGTCTACAGGTCTGTTACGGCGGGAAACTCTCGAATCGGAGGACCCTCCAACTCACCAATGAACTTATAGAAGATTCTCACACTCTGACGAAATGGCTGATTTCGGTGCGTAGCCTTTTGAGTTCCATCTGGCAAGACTTTAGGGCCGACTTCTATCCGCCGAACAAATGTCACTAAGGTGTCCCGATCCAATTCCCTGATATGCGTGTACTTATTTGCCAGTTCAAAAAACGCTCGATAGCTTTCCTGAGTCTCATTTACTGAATCAACAACGCTCAGACTGTCGATTGTCTTTTCAAGGCCAGCTGACTCTCGCTGGAGTTCAGAGAGCATCCGTTCCAAGCGGCTGTCATCAATTTTACCCTCGGCATTGTCCGTATATAGTTTCGTTATGACCTTGTCGATGGTAGATAAACGAGCCTTGGCCTTTTGGAGCTGGAGCTGCTTGACCTTAATCAGATTATCATCACCAGCACGCCGCATAGCCTCTCGAGCCACCGCTTCTTTCTCTTCGGGGCTTAAACTAATGAGCGAATTCAGATCTTGGCGAACTACCTCGAGTATATCACTATACTTGATGCGAACACCAACACAGGGATCAGTAATATCAAGGCGATGGCGATTGCAACTGAGATACCAGTATTTTTCTCGCTCACCTTTATATACAGTTCCGCATGAACATAAAGCGTGTCCGCATTGTGCGCAAAAAGCGATTCCAGAAAAGATACTCCGCCGTACATGATCATATTGGCGAAAGTCAAAAGTCCCTTTGCCCAAATTGAACTGAGCCAAATCAAACACTTCCTGTGCTACAATCGCTTCATGGGTATTCTCTGTGACTGCCCATTGATCCTTTGGCACATTCAGTTTTTTCTTCGACTTTACGCTGACTTTCTTGGACTTTCCAAGAAGAGTGTGACCCAGGTAAACAGGGTTTTTAAGAATTCGCTTGACAGTCGTATAATTCCATAAATCTGACGCTCGTGCGGCTCCGTCTTCTGAGAAGTTCCCTTTATAAAGGACCTTATACTTTAAGGGAGGCATGATACCGTAGCTATTTTCCGACTCGAGTCCCCGTTCGACGCAGCCTCAAAAATCCGTCGAATGATCGGTGCGGTTTCCTCATCTGGCACTAAGCGATTCTTGTTTCGGGGGTCCTTCACATAGCCGTAGGGGGCGCATGCGCAATATAAGCCTTTCTCCCTCTTGGCTTTCAGGACCTCCTTGACCTTTCTTGAGCCATCACGAAGGTAGACCTCATTCATGGCAAACTGGAAAGGCGCCATGACATTCTCATGCTCAGTATCGAAGTTGTCAGCTACGGTCAGATAGCGAATTCCATGCTCAGGAAAGTACTGTTCAGCATAATAGCTGGCCTCTCGCATGTCTCTGCCGAGTCGCGAAAGGTCTTTGGTGATTACGATATTTGCTTTGCCTTGCTCTAAGAGCGCAATCATCTCTTGGAATGCCGGACGGTCAAAATTACCACCGGACCAACCATCATCGACAAAAACGCGAACCAGAAGTATCTCATTCCGTTCACAATAGTCTTGAATGATCATCCTCTGGTTTTTGATGCTGGAGGATTCACCCTCGGCAGCCTCTTCATTAGATAGTCTCAGGTAAGCAAATGCGATTCTACGAATGTCGGTTCTCACATTAACCTCCTTCGACGAACCGACCCACTATAGGATATTATACGGCATCGTCTGTACCTTCGTCAAATGCAGATTTTCCGTTCTTTTCTTTAAGCAGTCGGTTTATAATCAAATCTGGAACAGATTGGGTGTCTGAATAGGATCGGTGGACAACATAGGTCGCTTCACCAAGTTTTATTTCACTCATTTGGTTTTCTTCGCCTCCACCGATAGTATTCTCCAGTTTCGGATCCATCATGCGGTTCTCCTTCTACATAAACTAAAGAGCTCTTCAGAATAAATGTAGAAAAAGAGGTCCTTTTGACCACCCTACGAGATGAAATAATTCTAACGATTGACTGTGCAGGAAGATAGGAAGTAAAAGAGACAGCCCAGTTGCATTTTACTCTGCAACCGGGCTGCTCGCTTTTAATAATCTCTGCGTCTTTGCAATGACTGACCAAATATCCTTTTCAAATTGGATACTACCATGAAATAGCGGAGCCAAAAAGAAAAGGGCCTCCTTTATATTCCTCAAATCCGCATAATCGGTTCGGTTGTCTTGGAGGTGTTGATGCGTTTTATAATACCGGGTCCGTAAATCTTCTGATACGGAATCTGAAGCAAAGTAGGTTGCAATGAGGCCGTCAATCAGTGCTACCTCATCCATCGTAAAGAACATATGATCTCTCCCATCACGCACAATACCAGCATATAGTACCACACAGCTCGCTCAAGTACAAGATGGAATACAGCAAGCACCATCCAGTTAGCTGAACTAGAAGTAATTGTTCTACAACAATACTACAATGAGACCAACAATGGATGCAAATAGCTGCGCTATGCTATAGCCTCTGATACCGAACCGGTATCAGAGGCATTTTTGTTTTTTCAAATTCATGGGTGGTCAAAAGGGTGTCATTTTCTACATTTATTACGAGAAGCGCATGCGAGGTGTTTTATCTCTTGGCGACTGTAGCTTCTCGCACTATTTACCCAGCGGTGCACCTTGAAAACTGCATACGATTCCAAGACATCACCGTGTCCGAGCCACTATGAGCAAGTGAAAGAGGCGTGGTCAAGCCTCATAGCGATGACAACACGGGAAAACAATGGTACACTCGTCCGGCTAGGCCTCAAACCGAGGGACGACGCACCCACAAGCATGGGCCGAGGCTGGAATGCCTGTGTCCCCCTGACCAGGGGACTTGGAATCGATATCTTAAACCTATTACTTTGTAGGAAAGGGGGTGTATGAGATGAACTGCACACAAAAGCAGCAATTAGTAAGTTTTCCGAAGGTCAGGATATGGAAACCTTGGTTCCGTCACTTTAATAACCACAAGGAATTCCGAAATGAAGGAACCGTTCATCTTTTCAGTCTCATGGCACTCTTTAGCTATGCGAACTTCCGCTCGAATGAGCGCGTGATCAATGGTGAGAGATACATGGAGGCACCTGGCCAATGGATCTGCAAGCTTGGATCGTTACCCAGGATTCTACGTGTCCATTCCAAAAGACAAGCTCTTGAGCAATTGGACTATTACGAGAAATACGGGTTCCTGACCTATGAATGGCTCGATGAAGAGAATGAGATCATTCGCTTTTCTATCACCAATTGGAAAGAGCATTGCGCGAGCCTACAGTATAACTATTATAGCTATAAGGGCTCCGGATTCTTTTTCTTCCCATTACCTGTTGGTCGAATGCTCCTACGAGTCGCTCTCAAAACAGATGGGATCGTATTTAGTGAATTGGACGCCATTATGGACATGTGGCTGCACACCATCTTAAACGATCCCAAGGTGCGAGGATCGGAGTATATGCCGGTTGTGTATTACTCCAATATGCGAGGTATGCCGTTGCTCTCATATACTTACCTTGCAAAACGCTGGGGTTGGTCAAAATCCCGCGTTGGCCGCTTCATGTTGAAAGCTGGCGAATACGGAATTATCAGCCGTGTGAGTTTCTCAAGCTCACGCGGCTCTGTCATTTCAATGTGTCGGTATCGAGAAATGATTTTTGGCGATACCTGCGAAGAGCTCGAGCTAAGCAGCATTGGTGAGATCATTGGCATTACAAAGGCTGCTGATTTGGTCGATTCCGATGAAGGCAAGATGGATATCAGCATTGAAACTCGCGTCCCGCCCGCTCACACTATAGGGAAACCACGAAAAGCCTTGAGAATTCAAGTGTTTCTGGTGATCCGTAGTTCTTTTTTTGCTCGTCAAATTCCATTAGTCTTCTACAGTACTTTAGACTGGGAGGTAACGAATCAGGAGAAGAATAGCCGTGATCCACCGTCTGAGTCCCAATCAGGAAAGGAGATGAAACAATGACATCAGATAGCACTCCCGCATTTGAGATCGAAAAAGAAGCTTTGAAAACAGAGATCGAAACCGGTATCCAATCCGGTGTTGATCATTTAGAGGAGAAAGCTCCTAAACGCAAGGATGTGGATAAGTATCATAACACAAGGCATCTGCTCAAGCAGTACCGGAAAGTGGCTTATGCGATCCAAATCTCGGAAGCGGATATGAATGTTCGAATGGAAATGGAGCATGGCACCCGCCTTTCCACTCTTGAAGTCAATGCCGAATTGGCTGGTGTGGACTTGTCCGGTTCCAAACTGGAGGGATATGCCAGAACCGTTATTCGGAGTAAGAACATGCTCCAGATTATTGATAACGCGCTTGATACGGTTCGCATGGATCCAGACCACGGTGAGCTGATGTATCAGGTTCTCTACCTCACATACTTCTCCCGAAAGAAGCCCGCGAATCGTGAGGTGATCTTGGCGGAACTTGATCGGCAAGGATTCCCCATGTCGATGGTAACCTATCATAGCTATCTCAACATGGCAATTCGAGCGATTGACCGCATCCTGTGGGGTTACACGGCGCGTGATTGCATGGAGATTATCAAGCAGTTTTTACCCTGAACCACTATTGAACTGTTTTCGAACGAAACTTGAAGTTCTGCTTAATTGCATCTGTATCCCCTAAATGGTAAGATGATAGCGTCGAAAAGATTCATTGATGGACTGCCTCCTTTTATTGGGAGGCATTTTTCATGTGAAGCCAGGAACTCAGGTCGTACTGCCCGAGTTCCCGGCTTTTCTTTTCGGCTCTAGTTGAAAGGAGGACTTCCCAATATGAATCTAAACAAACCTGCCGTCATCAAGAAATTGCAGGAGCGATTCAGAAATGTAAATGCAGGCCGAGGCCTATACACTGCCTTTCTCGTGCCTACGATGCTGGCCATGTTTTCCACACGAGCCTTTGCTGCCGAAACGATTTGGACGAAGGCGAGTGCAATCATGCAGGATGTGTACACTCAAATCCTCGGCAT
>CALDMA010000051.1 GCA_937915075.1 uncultured Oscillospiraceae bacterium | reverse complement strand
CGGGCTTTACCAAGGTGGTGTTCATCATCAAGCCCGAGATGCGCGAGCTGGTGGAGACGCTCTGCGGCAGGCGCGTCGCCGGCATGACGGCGGCAGACGGCTCGCCGGTCGAGGTCTGCTATGCCTATCAGGACTTTTCCAGCGTGCCGGCGTTCTATTCCATTCCGGCGGAGCGCACTAAGCCGTTCGGCACGGGGCACGCCGTGCTCTGCGCGCGGAGCTGCGTCGGCGAGCCGTTTATCGTCATCAACGCCGACGACTACTACGGTGTGGACGCCTTCCGCGTGATCTACGAGGAGCTTGGGAGGCTCAAGGCCGAGGGCGAGGCTGCCATGGTCGGCTACCGCTTGGATAAGACCGTCAGCGAGCACGGCAGCGTGACGCGCGGCGTGTGCCATGTGACGGACGGAACGCTCGACAGGGTCGTGGAGACCTTCAAGCTCACGGTGTTTCCCGACGGCACCATTCGCGACGTGGACAAAAACCCGGAGGGCGACGTCTACGCGCCCGATACGCCGGTATCCATGAATTTCTGGGGCTTCACGCCGTGGATCTTTACAAAACTGGAGGAATATTTCAACGCCTTTCTCCGCGCGCTCCCCGAAGGCGAGCTCAAAAAGGAATGCCTGCTGCCGAGCATGGTCGGCGAGCTGATCGAAAAGGGCGAGCTGCGCGTCAGCGTATTGCACTCCGACGCGAAATGGTTCGGCATGACCTATCACGAGGATAAGGACGCGGTCGCCGCGGCGCTCAGGGCGCTGCACGACGCGGGCGTGTACCCGCCGACGCTGCACGGATAAAGCATGAGACAACACCGCACAATTGCGTCTGCGCGCTTCGCCGGATCTTTTCCGCCAATTCTGCGGTTTGAAACGTTTGAAATACATACAGTATTCCTGCACGCTTCAAGCCTTGCCTTGACGAAAAATTTCTCGCCGAATCAGCTTGCCGAATTGCGCGGTGCTGTCATAAAAGAATCACCTGCGGGCAAGATAGTCCGGAGGTGATTTTTTATGAGCAAGGAAAAGAAGGAGCGCAGGCACTATCCCTTTCCCGATGCACCGTTTGCCGACCCGGTATTCGGTCAGCCGGAGAGCTGCGCCGACCTGGTGAACAAGTACGGCACCTACAACATCCAGCCGACGGCGGACACAGAGAACGTCTTCCCGCTCATCTCCCACGCCCTGCCCGAGCAGTGGAAGGACATGGCGATCGGAAAGAACGAGCCGGAGCGGGAATAAAGGAAAGCGCGCGGCCGTGCCGCGCGCTTTCCTTTATTCTTTGGGGACCTGCTTCATGGAGAGGGAAATGCGATGCTTCTTTTCGTCCACGTCGAGCACGACGACCTTCACCACGTCGCCGACGGCGACGGCCTCGCTCGGATGCTTGATGAACTTATTGCACACCTGCGAGATGTGGACCAGCCCGTCCTGATGCACACCGATATCCACGAACACGCCGAAGTCGATGACGTTGCGCACCGTGCCGGTGAGCACCATGCCGGGCTTTAGGTCCTTGATGTCCAGCACGTCCGTGCGCAGGATGGGCGCGGGCAGCTCATCGCGCGGGTCGCGCCCGGGCTTTGAAAGCTCTTTCGCGATGTCGCGCAGCGTCGGCACACCGACGCCGAGCGCCTCGGCGGCCCTTTCCGCGCCGTAGGCATTGAGCTTTGCGGGCAGGTCGCGCGCATCCTTGGGCGTCGCGCCCAGCAGCTCGAGCAGTCCCTTGGCGGCGTCGTAGCTTTCGGGATGGACGCCGGTGTTGTCGAGCACGTTTTTGCTTTCCGGCACGCGCAGGAAGCCCGCGCACTGCTCGAAGGCCTTGGGGCCGAGCTTGGCGACCTTCAGAAGCTGGCGGCGCGTGGTGAATATGCCGTTTTCCTCGCGGAAGGCGACAATGTTCTTGGCGATGGTCCCGTTGAGACCCGCCACGCGCGTGAGCAGCGAGGGAGAGGCGGTGTTGAGGTCCACGCCGACGGCGTTGACACAGTCCTCGACCACGGCGTTCAGGCTCGCGTCCAGCTCCTTTTGCGGCATATCGTGCTGATACTGCCCCACGCCGATGGCCTTGGGGTCGATCTTTACCAGCTCCGCCAGCGGATCCTGCAATCTTCTGGCGATGGACACGGCGGAGCGGAGGTTGACGTCGAACTGCGGAAATTCCTCCGCGGCGAGCTTGCTCGCGGAGTAGACCGACGCGCCCGCTTCGCTCACGATCATGTAGCTGAGACCTCCGCCGACCTTGTGAATGAGCTCGACGGTCATCTGCTCGGTCTCACGGCTCGCCGTGCCGTTGCCGATGGCAATGTGCTCCACGCCGTGCTTTTTGACAAGCTGCGCGAGCTTCGTGATGGCTTCGTTTTTCTGCCGCTCGCCGTAGGTGGGGTAGACCACCGTGGTGTCGAGCACCTTGCCGGTCGCGTCAACGACCGCGACCTTGCAGCCGTGGGCGTAGCCTGGGTCGAGACCCATCGTCACATGGCCCTTGACCGGCGGCTGCATCAAAAGCGGCTTGAGGTTGAGGGCGAACATTTTGATCGCGCCCTCGCTGGCCTTGTCCGTCAGCGCCGCGCGCATCTCGCGCTCGAGCGAGGGGTAGATCAGGCGGTCGTAAGCGTCCTCGGCGGCGGCCTTGACGAACTCCATCGCGGCAGAGCCGGGCTTCACGACCGCGCGGCGCAGCAGCGGCAGCGCCAGCTCACGGTCGAGCAGGACAGTCGCGCTGAGCATTTTTTCCTTCTCGCCGCGATTGATGGCGAGGATCTGGTGCCCCTGCAGGCGGCTGAGCGGCTGCTCGAAATCGTAGTACAGGCGGTAAACGCTGTCCTCCTCCGTCGCGGCGAGAGAGCGGAGCGTGCCGCGCCTTTCCAGCAGCTCGCGCAGCGACCGACGGATGGCCGCGTCGTCGCTGATCCACTCGGCCACAATGTCGTTTGCGCCCTGTAGGGCATCTGCAACGGTCTCCACGCCCTTTTCCGCGCTGAGATAGTCCACGGCAGCGTCCTCGGGCTGGGGGCAGTCGCGTTCCTGCGCGAAGAGCAGCGCCGCGAGCGGTTCGAGTCCCTTTTCCTTGGCGACGGTCGCGCGGGTGCGGCGCTTGGGCTTGTAGGGGCGGTAAAGGTCCTCGACCTCGGCGAGCGTCTGCGCCGCGTCGATGGCGGCGGCAAGCTCGTCGGTCAGCTTCTCCTGCTCGGCGATGCTCGCCTTGACGCTCTCCTTGCGTTCGGTGAGATTGCGCAGATAGGCAAGACGCTCCTCGAGCGTGCGCAGGGCGGTGTCGTCCATCGAGCCGTGCAGCTCCTTGCGGTAGCGGGCGATGAACGGAATGGTGTTGCCCTCGTCGAGCAGTCTGACGACGTTTTCAATGTGCTCGACGGGGCGGTTCAGCTCGCGCGCGAGCTGTTCAATGATGGTCATGGATATTGGCTCCTTGTCAATTTGGTTTTGGGGTGACGAAAAGGGGGATGCGCCCCCCTTTTCACCGCCTTATTTGTGGTAGAGCTTTTTGACCTCGTACTTCGGCTCGCAGGTCACATGGATGCCGAGCCGCTTGTAGAGCTTGATGTCCTCCTCCGAGATGATGACGGAGAAGTGCGCGTCGCAGCCGCGCAGACTGCCGAGCTGCTCCTGCGCGAGCTGGGCGATGGGGTTCGTCAGCGCCGAGATGCACAGCGCGATAAGCACCTCGTCCGAGTGCAGGCGCGGGTTGTGGTGCCCGAGGCTTTCGATCTTGAGCTTTGAGATCGGCTCGATGACCTGCGCGGAAATGAGGTCGAGCTTGTCGCTCACGCCGCCCTGCGCCTTGAGCGCGTTGAGCAGCAGGGAGGCGGAAGCGCCCAGCAGCGAGCTCGTCTTGCCGGTGACCACGCGGCCGTCGGGCAGGACCATCGCGCCGGCGGGCTTGCCGGTCTCCTCGGCCTTTTGCAGCGAGGCGGCGACGGCGGGGCAGATATCCGGCGTGACGCCGGCCTGCTGCATCACAAGCTCCAGCTTGCGAAGCTGGCATTCGTCGGCCTCGCCGCGCACAAAGGCGACCTGCGCGGTATAGTAGCGGCGCAGGATCTCCAGACGGGACGCCTCGCGGCAGACCTCGTCGTCGATGATGCAGTTGCCCGCCATGTTTACGCCCATGTCGGTGGGAGACTGATAGGGGCACTTGCCCTGGATCTTCTCAAACATCG
>CALDMA010000050.1 GCA_937915075.1 uncultured Oscillospiraceae bacterium | reverse complement strand
GCAGCGGGCGACGCTTCTCTACGAGGATGTGGGCGACAGCTATATCGGCGCGGTATTGGCCACACGGTCGATGGAGCTGTGGCTGCTGGAGGATATGGGCTTTGCCGTTGTCGCCAATTTCAGCGTGGATGCCGGGGACGGTGATTACGTCACCGAGTACCGCATCTACAAGGGCAGCGACTGGACGGACAGCGAGATCTCGCTGGATTTGGAAGATTTGGTAGCCGAGCTTGCCGCCCTGTGCGATCCCTACTACGAACACGAGCAGCCCATCTATGAGCTGTGATGTGGGAAAGGAGTGAAAACGGAGCGGCTTCCCCATGCGGGAAACCATTCAGAACACAAACGGCAAGCAGTTTCACGCCGTCAGCCTGTCCGGTGGTAAGGACAGTACCGCCATGCTGCTTTTGATGATCGAACGGGATATGCCCATCGACATGGTGCTGTCAGCAGATACCGGCATGGAGTTCCCGGAAATGTATGAACACCTTGCCAAGCTGGACGAGCATCTTTTCCGGGAACGCGGCATCCATATCACCACGCTGCGGCATCCCAAGGGCTTTGAATACCTGATGTTCGACGAACCCAAGCAGAAGCCCCGCAGTCTGGAAAACCGTGCAAAGCTGGGCATCCCGCCCTACGGCAACGGCTGGCCGGGTATCCGCGTCCGCTGGTGTACCGGGCAGCTCAAAACGCACCTCATCACCAAGGAGGTCAACCGGCTCAAAGGCGAGCTGGGCGCGATCCACTATGTCGGCATCGCCGCCGATGAAGCGTGGCGCTGCAAGGATGAGCGGTATCCTCTCGTGGAGTGGGGCATTGCGGAGGCGCAGGCGCTCCAAGCCTGCTATGACCGTGGCTTTGACTTCGGCGGGCTGTATGAGATCTACCACCGTGCGTCCTGCTGGTGCTGCCCGTTCCAGCGCATCGACGAGCTGCGGAAGCTGCGAAAACACCACCCGGAGCTGTGGGAAAAGCTGATGGAGCTGGATCGCCGTGCGCTGGCGCAGTTCGGCCCCGGCCCGCTGGGACAGTTCAAGCAGAACTGGAGCGTGGAGCGGCTGGACGCGCGGTTTGCCAAGGAGGACGGTCAAACAGCCTGACCGTCCTGCGGAAAGGATTTGAAGCAACATGGCTGTATTTCGCGTTGAACGGACGCGGGATTACACGGTGATGTGCAACCATCACCTGAAAGACAGCAATCTTTCCCTGAAAGCCAAGGGGCTGCTCTCCATGATGCTCTCCCTCCCCGACGAGTGGAATTACACCACGCGGGGGCTGGCTGCGATCTGCAAGGAGGGCGTGGACGCCATCGGGAAAACGCTCAAGGAGCTGGAGCTGGCAGGCTACATCATCCGCCGTCAGCTTCGCGGCAAGGACGGGCGCATTTCCGACACGGAGTACACCATCTTTGAAAAGCCCCGAAAGCCCTCTCCACCGGGTACGGCATCACCAGATACGGAAAACCCGTATCTGGATAACCCGGATACGGAGGCACCGGATACGGATAATCCCGCGCAATTAAATACTAAGAAATCTAATACTCAAAAATCAAATACTGATCTATCAAGCACTCATTCATTCTTTCTGCCTGCGGCGGACGGAATGACGGACGGGCTTGAGAAAAAAGCAGAGATCAGAGAGCAAATCGAATACGACATTCTCTGTCAGCAGTATGACCGGATGCAGCTTGACGAGCTGGTGGAGATCATGCTGGAGGTCGCCATGAACCGCAGCCCCACGGTCAAGATCGGGCGGGATGCGGAATATCCCACCGGCTTCGTCCAACAGCGCTTTGAAAAGATCACCTCCATGCACATCGAAAAGGTCATGGACGGTATCCGCGAGAACACCACCCGCGTCTGGAATACGAAAGCCTACCTCATGGCGGCGCTGTTCAATTCCGTTTCCACCATCGACAACCACTATGCCATGCTGGTCAATCACGATTTTCACGGCGGATAACGGGGTACCCCGCAAAATCGGAGATTTTGTGGGGAGAGGAGCTGCAACGGCGTGAGTGAGCTTTTCGCGCTTGCGCGGAAACGAACGATACAGAGTTTGCGGCGACGAAGGCCGCTTTTTTCATGCCCGATTCCGGGAGAAAGGATTTGATACCGATGAAACGTCCCCTTGCCTACATCACCGCTCCGTGGAGCGAAAACGAGTTTGAGAACACCGAAAACGCCGCCAAGTATTGCAGGGCGGTCTATGACGCGGGCTTTTCGCCCGTCTGCCCCGCGCTGTTTCTGCCGCTGTTCCTGCGCGACGAGATTCCGCAGGAGCATAAGGACGGCATCGACATGGCGCGGGAATATCTGCGCCGCTCTCATGTGCTGGTCGTTTGCGGCAGCACCGTGGATGAGGGCGTAAAAAATGACATTGCCGTGGCCGAGCGCCTGCGGATCACCGCCACCACGCTGGACGGCATCCTGACCGTCAAGGGACAGGGGCGCAGAAATGAATAAGCATCTTCTGCACCGGCTGGTGGTGCCGCCTTAGTGTCCCGGTGTTCTCCCTGCAAATCGGAGGA
Source organism: uncultured Oscillospiraceae bacterium (assembly GCA_937915075.1). Lineage (GTDB taxonomy): Bacteria > Bacillota > Clostridia > Oscillospirales > Oscillospiraceae > Hominicoprocola. The sequence goes on along the minus strand of CALDMA010000050.1, from coordinate 1,636 downwards.
AAGGAGCGTGATAAGTCATGCAGGAAGAAGTTGAACAGAGAATCGTATCCCTGATGATCTCCTGCGGAAAGCTGGGCGAACAGGAATTTCGCAAGGCCGTTGCCAAGCTGCTGGAGCAGCTAAAAAACGACTATCAGAAATATCAGCACGGCAAGGCCAATCCCCACGGAAAAATGACCGTCAAGCAGCTTGCCGCCAAGGATAAGGGATTGCAGAGCATTGAAGTCACCGATCAGAATATCGGCTCATTCAACCGGATCGCCCGGAAGTATGGCATTGACTTCGCTCCATTCAAGGTCAAGGGCGAAAAGCGGTACATGGTGTTCTTCAAAGCACCGGACGCCGACGCCATGACCGCCGCGTTCAAGGAATACACCGCCAAGCAGGTCAGAAAGGCGGAGCGCCCCTCCGTGCTGGAAAAGCTGCAACACTTCAAGTCGCTCATTCAGGCGGCTGTGGTGGACGGAACAAAGCGGAAGGAGCTGGAACGATGAAAAGAATCAACGTCAAAAAGCTCATTCTTCCCAATATCCCGTATGTGTTCATCGCGCTGCTGGCCACCAAGGTCAGCGAGGCGGCGCGATTGGCTCCCGGTTCGGACGCTTCGGCGAAGCTGCTGAACATTATGACCGGCCTGAACACGGCGTTCCAGTCCCTTGTCCCCAGCTTCCATCCCATTGACCTGTGTGTGGGCATTGCCGCCGCTATCGCCATTCGGCTGGCGGTCTACATCAAGGGCAAAAACGCCAAGAAATTCCGCAAGAATCTGGAGTACGGCAGCGCCCGTTGGGGAACCGCCGAGGACATCAAGCCCTACGTCGATCCCGCGTTTGAGAACAACATCATTCTCACGCAGACGGAGCGGCTGACGATGAACAGCCGCCCCAAAGACCCGAAAACGGCGCGGAACAAAAATGTCCTGATCGTCGGCGGCAGCGGTTCGGGCAAGACCCGTTTCTGGCTGAAACCGAACCTGCTGCAATGCACCTCGCAGACCTATCCCACCAGCTTTGTAGTAACTGACCCCAAGGGCGACATCGTAGTTTCCTGCGGCCATGTGCTGCAAAAGAACGGGTATCAGGTCAAGATACTCAATTCCCTGAACTTCAAGAAGTCCATGCACTATAATCCGTTCACCTACATCCACTCGGAAAAGGACATTTTGAAGCTGGTCACGACGCTGATCGCCAACACCAAGGGCGAGGGCAAGGCCGGGGACGATTTCTGGGTGAAAGCAGAGACGCTGCTCTATACCGCCCTCATTGGCTACATCCACTATGAAGCACCGGTGGAGGAACAGAACTTCTCCACGCTCATTGAGTTTATCAATGCGATGGAGGTGCGCGAGGACGATGAGGACTTCAAAAATCCGGTGGATTTGATGTTCGAGGAACTGAAAAAGCGCAAGCCAGATCACTTTGCCGTCCGCCAATATGCCAAATACAAGCTAAGTGCCGGCAAGACCGCTAAGAGCATCTTGATTTCCTGCGGCGCACGGCTTGCTCCCTTTGATATTCAGGAGCTTCGGGAGCTGACGGCCTATGACGAGCTGCAACTGGACACGCTGGGCGACCGAAAAACCGCCCTGTTTATCATCATGTCCGACACGGACGATACCTTTAACTTTCTCATTTCT
>CALDMA010000049.1 GCA_937915075.1 uncultured Oscillospiraceae bacterium | reverse complement strand
GATGACCATACGCTGGACTTCGGAAGTGCCCTCGTAGATCTCGGTGATCTTGGCGTCGCGCATCATGCGCTCAACGGGATACTCACGGGTGTAGCCATAGCCGCCGAAGAGCTGAACGGCGCGGCGGGTGACGTCGGAAGCGGTCTCGGCCGCGAAGAGCTTGGCCATGGCAGCGTCCATGGAGTAATCCTCGTGGTTCTGCTTCTTCATCGCGGCAGCGTAAACGAGGTACTGGGCGGCCTGGGTGCGGGTGTGCATGTCGGCCAGCTGGAACTGGGTGTTCTGGAACTGGCTCAGGCGGCGGCCGAACTGGATGCGCTCCTTGGTGTACTTGACTGCCTCGTTGATGGCGCCCTCGGCAAGACCCAGAGCCTGGGAAGCAATGCCGATACGGCCGCCGTCGAGGGTCTTCATAGCGATCTTGAAGCCCTCGCCTTCCTTACCGAGCAGGTTCTCCTTGGGAACGACGCAGTCCTCGAAAACAAGGTCGCAGGTGGAGCTGCCGCGGATACCCATCTTCTTCTCGTGCTTACCGGTGGAGAAGCCGGGGAAGGTGGACTCGACGATGAAAGCGGAGATGCCGTGGTTGCCCTTGCTCTTGTCGGTCATGGCGAAGACGACGAAGGTGGAGGCAACGTTGCCGTTGGTGATGAAGCACTTGCTGCCGTTGAGGACGTAGTCGCCGTTCTCGTTCTTGACAGCGGTGGTCTGCTGGCCGGAGGCGTCCGTGCCGGCGCCGGGCTCGGTCAGGCCGAACGCGCCGATCTTGCGGCCGGAGAGAAGGTCGGGCAGATACTTCATCTTCTGCTCCTCGGTGCCGTTCTCGAAGATCGGGGCGCAGCACAGGGAGGTATGAGCGGAAACGACGACCGCGGTGGTGCCGCAGACCTTCGCCAGCTCCTCAACGCACATGGCATAGCTCAGAACGTCGCCGCCCGCGCCGCCATACTGCTTGGGGAAGTAAATGCCCATCATGCCGAGCTTGGCCATCTTTTCGACGGTCTCCATGGGGAAGCGCTCTTCCTCATCGAGTTCTTCGGCTAAAGGCTTGACTTCGGTTTCTGCAAATTCGCGATACATTTTGCGAACCAGCAGATGCTCTTTGGACAGATGGAAATCCATAGTCTTTTTGCTCCTTCACTATAAAATATTTGGATTGTCTAATTTTTCACAAATCAGTCCCGTTCTTCTGTATTATAAGCTTTCGGCGCTCAATACGCAAGGAAAAGTCTCAAATCATTTCGCGATTTGAGACTTTCACCAAATATGCACAAAAATTTTTGTCTCTTCTGCCCTTTTTGTGAAGGAATCCTTTCATTTTCGGAATCCTCTGCATTTCCTGTTTTCATAGCGAGGCGGAAAAAGCACCGCCGAAGCGGCGCTTCGGCGGTGCTTTTTTCTCATTTGGCGTATTCGATGACCTTGGTCTCACGCAGCACATGGACCTTGATCTGACCGGGATACTCGAGCTCGCTCTCGATGCGCTTGGCCAGCTCGCGGGCAAGGATGACCATATCGTCCTCGCTCACCTGCTCGGGCTTGACCATCACGCGGACCTCGCGGCCCGCCTGAATGGCGTAGGAGGTCTCGACGCCGGGGTAGGAGCCGGTGATCTCCTCGAGCTTTTCAAGGCGCTTGATGTAGTTCTCGATGTTCTCGCGGCGGGCGCCGGGACGGGCGGCGGAGATGGCGTCGGCGGCCTGCACGAGACAGGCGACGACGGTCTGCGGCTCGACGTCGTTGTGGTGCGCCTGCACCGCGTGAATAACGTCCTCGCGCTCATGGTACTTGCGCAGGAACTCCACGCCGAGCGCGACGTGGGTGCCCTCAAGCTCGTGGTCGACGGCCTTGCCGATATCGTGGAGCAGGCCCGCGCGCTTCGCCGTGGCGACGTCCGCGCCGAGCTCGGCGGCCATCATGCCGGCAAGATGCGCGACCTCGATGGAGTGCTGGAGCACGTTCTGCCCGTAGCTCGTGCGGTAATGCAGGCGGCCGAGCAGCTTCACCAGCTCGGGGTGCAGGCCGCGCACGCCGGTCTCGAGCACCGCGCGCTCGCCCTCGGACTTGATGACGGCGTCCACCTCACGGCGGGCCTTGGCGACCATCTCCTCGATGTGGGTGGGGTGGATGCGGCCGTCGGCGATCAGCTTTTCGAGCGCCAGACGCGCGACCTCGCGGCGCACCGGCTCAAAGCAGGATACGGTGATAGCCTCGGGCGTATCGTCGATGATGAGATCGACGCCCGTGAGCGTTTCAATGGTGCGGATGTTGCGGCCCTCACGGCCGATGATGCGTCCCTTCATCTCGTCATTGGGCAGGGGAACCACGCTGACGGTGATCTCGGCGACGTGATCGGCGGCGCAGCGCTGGATGGCGGACGCCACGATCTCGCGGGCATACTGGTCCGCTTCGTCCTTGGCGCGGGCCTCGATCTCCTTGATCTTGAGGGCGGTCTCGTGGGTGACCTCGGACTCGACCTGCTCGATCAGGTATTTCTTGGCCTCGTCAGCCGTAAAGCCGGAGATGCGCTCGAGCATCTCGGTCTGGCTGCGCTTGATGATCTTGATCTCTTCGTTCTCCTTATCCAGAGCGGCGTGCTTCTGGGCAAGGGCTTCTTCCTTCTTTTCGATCGCGTCGGTCTTGCGGTCGATGTTTTCTTCCTTTTGCTGTAAGCGGCGTTCCTGCTTCTGCAGGTCGGCACGACGTTCCTTTTCTTCCTTCTCGTATTCCTTGCGGGAGCGGAGGATCTCCTCCTTCGCCTCCAGCGTGGCCTCGCGTTTTTTGCTCTCGGCGCTCTTGATGGCATCGTTGATGATGCGCAGCGCCTCCTCTTCGGCGTTGGCGATCTTTTCCTTATCGTCCTTCGCCTTCTTGTTGCGGTACAGAATACAAGCAAGAATACCAATGAAAAGTCCCGCCGCCAAGCCGATGACAAGGCTGGGTATATTCATTCGATTCCTCCTGTGTCCACTTTTGTTTCCATCGGAGCGGCCGGTCCGGCCGTGTCCCGATGGTATATCAAAACGGGTTTTTGAATCAACAAACGGGAGAGCCCCTTCTCTCCCCTCCATAAATCCACCGAATATTGTAACCTTTTTGTAAACAAGTGTCAAGCAAAAACTATTTGTCGAAAAAGTGCGCGGCGCAGGGCGTCAGCTCTCGATGTAGGCCTCGGCGGCATAGCCGACGCTGCCGTTGTAATGCACCACGTTCCAGCCCTGCCACGCGCCGTAGACCGTGACCGACGCGCCGTTCGGCATGAGCGCGATGGTCTGCCCCGCGGCGCTCGGGTAGGCGCGCAGGCGCAGCGGCGAGCCGCTCGTGGAGACAGTCCCCTGCACGACCGGCTGCGGCTCGATGAACGGCAGGCCGAAGTACTCCGTCAGCGAGCGCGCCAGCTCGCGCGCGATGGCGTCCATGTTGTTCTCGACCCACGCGGCGTCGGCATAGTTGTCGTGATAGCCCAGCTCGAGCAGGTTCGCCGGATACTTCGGCTGACGCACCTCGCCGAGCGTGGTGGTGGAGACGGTACGCACGAGGTCGGGCAGCGGGTAGACGCGCTTGAGGTTCGCGGCGAACAGCTCCGCCGCGCGCTTGCCCTCCGCGCTGGTCGGATAGTAAAACACGAGTACGCCGCGCACGGTGCCGGAGCTTTCCGGCGCGGCGGCGTTGGAGTGGAGCGCCAGGTAGAAGTCAAAGCCGCCGAGGCGGTTCGCCTGCGCGATGGAGGTCGCGGCGGTCATGTCGGGCGTGTTGCGCACAAAGCGGATGCCGTTGGAATAAAGATACGGCTCCAGCGCATCGGCGAGCCGGTTCATATTGTACTCCTCGCTGCCGCTTCCGGTGATGTAGGGATTTGACTCCTGCGTGGAGGGGCTGAGATAGATTTTCGGCATAACGACGCCTCCCTTTCCCTGCATCTTATGAGCCGCCGCGCCGTTTCATGTGCCCGGCTTTCCGACCGCGGGGAGCGAAATGGCAAAAATAAAGAGACGCCGCAGCGTCTCTTTATTTTCTCGTGTTTTCGGGAGTTCAGGCCGCAGCCTTCTTCTCTCTCTTGTTCTCGATCTTCTGGATGGCAAAGATGGCAACCAGAATGACAATACCGATGATGTCGGTGATGGTCTCGGGAATGATCATCATCAGACCGCCCGCCGTCAAAATGATGCGGGTGTACCACTTCATGTCGTGGATCAGGTAGCCCATGAGGCCGGAGGCGATGGAGAGCATACCGAGCGTCGCGGTGACGGTGATGGAGACCACGCTCCAAACGGTGACGTTGTCGCCGACGAAGATCATCGCATTGTTGTAAGCGAAGATGTAGGGGATGATGAACGCGGCAATCGCCAGACGGGTGGCGTTGAACGCGGTCTTCATCGGGGGCGCCTTGGCGATGGCGGAGCCTGCGTAGGCAGCCAGCGCGACGGGAGGCGTGATGTCGGCGACGATGCCGAAGTAGAACACGAACATATTGGCCGCCAGAACGTGCATATTCATGCCGTTGATCAGGATGGGCGCGCAGGTGGAGGCCATGATGATGTAGTTCGCCGTGGTGGGCACGCCCATGCCGAGGACGATGCAGCAGAGCATCGTGAGCAGCAGAGCGATGAACAGGTGGCCGTTGGAAAGTCTCACGACGTAGGTGATGAGCTTGCCGCCGAGGCCGGTCATCGTGATGCACACGGAGATGATGCCGGCGATACCGCAGGCGATGCCGATGGAAATGCAGTTCTTGCCGCCGTTTTCAAGGCCGTTGACGAACTTGGTCGGGGTCATGCGGTCGTCCTTATTGATGAGGCTGACCGCGATAGCGACGAGCGTTGCATAGATGGCGCTCTTGGCCATGGTCTCACCGGCAACGATCATGTAGACCAGCAGGATCAGCGGCAGGAGCAGGTAGATCTTCGGCAGCAGGCGCTTCCACTTGGGCAGCTCGTCCTTGGGCAGGCCCTTGAGGCCGAGCTTCTTGGCCTTGAAGTGGACGCCGAGGAAGATGCCGAGGAAGTACAGGAACGCGGGCAGGATCGCGCGGACGATGATCTGAGAATACTCATAGCCGGTCATTTCCGCCATGATGAACGCCGCGGCGCCCATGATGGGGGGCATGATCTGACCGCCGGTGGAGGCAGCCGCCTCGACCGCGCCGGCGAACTCGCCGGGATAGCCGGTCTTCTTCATCATCGGGATGGTCACGGAACCGGTGGTAACGGTGTTGCCGACGGAGGAACCGGAGACCATGCCGCACAGGGCGGAGGAGACGACCGCGACCTTCGCGGGACCGCCGGACGCCCAGCCGACCAGCGCGTTCGCGCAGTCGATGAAGAAGTTGGCGACGCCCGTCGCCTCAAGGAATGCGCCGAACATCATGAACAGCGCGATGTAGGTCGAGCAGACGGAGATCGGCGTGCCGATGATGCCGTTGGTGGTATAGAAGATGTTGTAGACCACCAGCTCCAGGCTCATGTGACGGCCGACAAAGGCATAGAGGACGAACACGCCCGCCACGCACAGGATGGGGATACCGACCGCACGGCGGCAGCACTCGGCGAGCACCAAAATGCCGACGATGCCGAGGATGACCTCGGTCTGGCCGATGGCGATACCCATGGAGACGATCTTCTTGAAGTTCGCCACATAGTAGAAGTAGGGGATACAGCCCACGATGGCAAGCAGAATGTCATACCAGGGCATGGAGTTGGGCTTTACATTGCCCTTCTTGGCGGGGTAGACGAAGAACGTGAACAGAATGACCATGCCCACGAACAGGCAGCGGCGGATCTGTCCGCTCCAGGTGGCCCACAGGTTCATGTAGACCATGAAGAGCATGAAGGCGGCGAGCACGAAGCGGATGATCTGCTTCGGCACACCCTCCCAGATACGAACGTTGGATTCGCGGTCGTATTTCTTCATAATTTCGTCGACGTCGGCAGCGGTGCCGATGTCGGCGTCGTTCTCAACGACCGGCTGATCCAATACTTTCTTTTCAGCGTCAGACATTGGTTTTTTCTCCTCCTTTTTATTGGTGAACACCGTGACGTCAATAGAGGAAGAACTCATAATTGAGCGTCACCAGCGAATTTCTTCCACACAAATCACGCAGACTGATGTCCTCGCCGCCCTTCACGCTCAAAAAAAAGTCGTAAACGGTGGCGACGGCATAGCAGACTCCGGTCCTATCCTGATGTATGCCGGTGATGAGCATGGCTCCGTCGTCGGTATAGCTGAGCTCCTCTCCGGGATTCAGCTCCACCTGCACGCCGGCGCCGTAAGCATAATACTTACACTCCTCGGCATAGATCTTTCCTTCACTGATCTCAAAGGTGTCCGTCAGCGGATATTGATTGACGGAATGCTTAAAGGTAATGGAAAAACGATCCCCCTCGTCCATGCGGTAGCGCGCATAGAGCTCGCCGCTGTCCTTATTGCGGAGCGTCAGGTAATAGCCGGCGCGGGGAATCAAGAGGGAGGCCGCTGCAATAATCAAGACTATTGCAGCGGCCATGCTTATGCGTTGTCGCAGTTGCACTTTCGCACTCTTTCAGGATTGGGTGTTCTTACAGAACGCCGATCTCCTTGTAGTACTTCTCAGCGCCGGGATGCAGATCGAAGGAACCATCGACAGCACCCTCGGGGCTCAGATAACCGAACTTGGCCTGAGCCTTGGCCAGATCGCCCTGGTTGTCGAACATGGCCTTGGTGATCTCATAGACGACATCCTCGCTGAGGTCCTTGGAGGCGGTGAAGACGGCCTTGACGGCGACGCAGACGGTCTCGTCCGCAACGCAGCTGTAGGTGCCGGCGGGCAGGTTATCCTGGACCAGGAACGGATAGTTGGTGGTCAGGTAGGAAACAGCCTCTTCGCTGAGGGAGGGCATATTGAAGTTGTAGGTGGTGGACAGGTCGGTCAGAGCGGGGGTGGGAGCACCGGAAACGGTGAAGGCCGCAACGCACTGGCCGTTCTTGAGGGCCTCAGCACCGCCGGCAAAGCCGTCGTACATGGGGTCGATATCCTCAAAGGTCATGCCGTAGGCTTCGAGGACCTGAGCCGCGTTCAGAGCGGTACCGGAGCCGACGTCGCCGACGCAGACGGTCTTGCCCTTGAGGTCTTCAATGCTCTTGATCTCGGGAGCGGTAACGAGCTGGACGGTCTCGTTGTAAACGCCCGCGACCCACAGGGAGTTCATGTCGGCAGCGCCGTCGAACATGGTCTCACCGCCGGAGCCGTTGTGAGCATAGTTCAGAACGTCGGACTGCAGGATGGACATTTGGGCCTGGCCGGCGGTGACGAGCTGGACGTTCGCCTTGGAGGCGCCGGAGTCGACAGCGGTGAGCTTGGACAGGCTCAGCTTGTCGCCGATGGTGGTGACGAGCGCGTTGCCAACGGCATAGTAAGTACCGGAGGTGCCGCCGGTGGCGATGACGATGTCAACGGGAGCGGCGGGGGTATCGGTCTGCTGGGTGTCGCCGTCGGCGCTGGGGGTCTCGTCGGTGCTCTTATCGCCGCAGGCAACAAGAGCGAAGATCATAGCGACGGACAGGATGAGGGCTAAGAA
>CALDMA010000048.1 GCA_937915075.1 uncultured Oscillospiraceae bacterium | reverse complement strand
ACGGGTACTACTGCAAGGAATCAGAGAGTGGCGCGGTGTGGTACTACGTCAAGACGCAGAGTGGAAAGACGGGGTACGCAAGCGCGCAGTATCTCAAAAAATAACCGGGCGGGAGGTTTGGAACGCTTTTCCGCCCTCGGAGGGCATCAAATGAAATACCGGTACACTGTGTCGGAGCTTCGGCGCATGGAAGCATGCCCGTATCTCTCCGACCGCGAAAGGAAGGTATTCCGGCTGTACTACAAGCGAGGCTGGCAGATCGAGGACATCGCCGCCGAAATGTACGTCAGCCGCGGAACCGTGAAAAACATATTGCACTCCATAAGGAGCAAAGCGCCGTCTGAGTAACCAGGCGGCGCTTTTGCTTTTATCTGCCCGTCGTTTGGCCTTGCCTTGGCCATGCGGCGGGCCTTTTTTTGTTACCATTTTCCTGTAAGAGAAAGGCGGTGCAGGAAATGACATACTTCGAGCGGCTCATTGCCGCGAACATCCCGGAGGACGAGGCGGAGGCGCTGGCAAGCTTCTTTAGTTCGAGCCCGGAGCTTTTGGAGCACATCGTAACCGTCTGCGAGTCCTGCGCTGAGGTGGCGTGATGTACCGGCCGTATAATCCGAACCCCGTCGCGGCGAGGGTGGGAGACTGCACCGTCCGGGCACTTTGCAAAGCCCTTGGGCAGACGTGGGACGAGACGTATATGGGCCTGTGCTTGGTAGGCATGGAGCTTTGCGACCTCCCGAGCGCAAATGCCGTGTGGGGCGCGTACCTCAAACGGAATGGTTTCCAGCGGCGCGCGCTGCCGGACACGTGCCCGGAGTGCTACACCGTCGAGGACTTCGTACGAGATCATCCGGGCGGACCGTATGTCGTCGCGCTGCAATCCCACGTGGTGGCGGCCGACGGCGGCGATTATTTCGATACGTGGGACAGCGGCGGCGAGACCGCGATTTACTACTGGGAAAGGGTGACTTGAAATGGGCGGATATCCGTACTTTGGAGGCTATCAGAATCCGTACTACCCGGCTCCAATGCCGGACAACCTCGCGCAACTCCGGCAGCAGCCGAGCCAGCAGGCGCAGACCGGCATGATTTGGGTGCAGGGCGAGGCAGGAGCTAAAAGCTATATGGTGGCTCCGGGCAACACCGTCCCCCTCTGGGACAGCGAAAATTCGACAATCTACCTCAAATCGTGCGACAGCTCCGGTATGCCGTCAATGCGGATCATCGACTACACGGAGCGCGCACAAAAACCGGCTTCCGCGCCCTCAACAGCTCCCGCACCCGAGTACGTGACCCGGCAGGAGTTTGACGCGCTGGCGGCGAAATTTGAGGCCATGGCAGCGAAACCGGCGAAGAAGAGCACGAAGGAGGCTGAACAGGATGGCTAACCCTCTTTTTCAGGCCCTCGGCGGCGGTAGGCTTCCGGGCCAGTTGGGCAATTTCCAGCAGCTGATGCAGCAATTTCAGCAATTCCGGCAGAGCTTTCAAGGGGATCCCAAAGCGGAGGTAGAAAAGCTCGTGCAAAGCGGGAAAATCTCACAGCAGCAGCTGGACCAATTGCAGCAGGCAGCGACGGCTTTTCAGAGCCTTATGAAGTAATCAGGATGCGGCCGCATTTTGATAATATTTTGAGAGGAGACAACAAAATGAGTCTGACTACTAGCGAGATGACCCCTGCCGACATCGCGGCTGTTACCAATGGCGGCAACAGCGGCTGGGGCTTTGGCGACGGCGGCGCGATCTGGATCATTATTTTATTTCTCTTCGCGTTCTGTGGCTGGGGCGGAAATTGGGGAGGTAACGGCTTCGGCGGTGGGAACTCCGGCGGCGTCGTTGACGGCTACGTGCTCACGTCTGACTTTGCGAACCTCGAGCGCAAGCTCGACGGCGTAAACAACGGCCTGTGCGACGGCTTCTACGCGCAGGCACAGCTTATCAACGGCGTGCAGCAGGGGATGAGCAACGGCTTTATGTCGGCGGAGATCAGCCGCGCGAATCAGCAGGCATCCCTTATGCAGCAGCTGAGCGCAATGCAGATGCAGGCGCAGAATTGCTGCTGCGAGACGCGTGAGGCCATTCAGGGCGTAAATTACAACCTTGCGACTCAGAGCTGCGAGACGCGTAACCTCATGCAGACGGGCACGCGCGACCTCATTGAGAACCAGAACTCCAATACCCGCGCCATCCTCGACGCTCTGACCGCTCAGCGCATCGAGGCAAAGGACGCGAAGATCGCCGAGCAGAACCAGCAGCTCTTTGCGGCGCAGCTGGCGGCGTCTCAGGCGGCGCAGAACACGTACCTCGTGAGCACGCTTCGGCCGACGCCGATTCCAAGCTATCAGTCGTGTAACCCGTGGGCGGGTACGGCGGCTTACGGCTGCTGCACGGCCTGACAAATCCATAGCGAGTAGCTTTTTGCCGACACCGGCAAAATGGTCGGCCCCGAGCCGAAACTAACACAAGCGGCGGGGCATTGCCTCGCCGCTTTTTGATGAAAGGATGATCGAATTGGCAGAATTTACGAATGCGAGCGCCGTGACCGTCGCAGTTGGTCAGAACGTCCCACTGACTGAAACGGCTGTCGCCGGGAAAGCGTGCATCGTGCACAGAGAGGGCGCGGGCATCGTTACGCTTCGTGGCCTCACCCAGCAGTGCAAGGCACGCTACAAAGTCTCTTTCGGCGCGAATATTTCCATCCCGACCGGCGGCACGGTGGAAGCGATCTCCATCGCGCTGGCGATCAACGGAGAGCCGCTGACGAGTGCGACGGCCGTCGTCACGCCCGCCGCGGTGGAAAATCTCTTTAACGTCTACGTCGCGGCCTTTGTGGAGGTGCCGCGCGGCTGCTGCCTGACTGTGGCGGCAGAAAACACGAGCACGCAGGCGATCACGGTATCTAACGCCAATCTTATCGCCGAGCGTGAGGCCTAAGGAGGGAAGAAAATGAGCATGGAAGCTATGTATACCCTGCGTGATATGCTCTGCGAGGAGCTCGACGAGATCGCGCGCAAGGGCGAAATGAGCGCCGGGGATCTCGACACCGTGCATAAGCTCACGGACACGATCAAAAACATCGACAAGATCGAGGCGCTGGACGGCGGGTACAGCAGTGACGGCGAGTGGGAAGCCAGCGGCTCCTACAATCGTGGCAGCAGCTACGCCGGACGGCGCGGCACGCACTATGTGCGCGGCCACTACAGCCGGGACAGCCGCTATCGCGACGGCCGCGTGATGTATAGCCGCGGCGACGGTAGGGAGCAGATGATTGAGCATCTCGACCGCATGGAGCGCGACGCAAGCACCGATAAGGAGCGCGACGCTATTCGCCGCTGCCGCGAGCAGATCGAGAACGGCTGAAGGGGGCGTTGGCCCCATGATCGACCGTAGCGAGATCGACCGCGCGATTGACGAGCTTGAAAACAAGGAAACGACCTTTTCAAGCTGCGCGAAGCTGGCCGACCTGTACATTATCCGGGATAAGCTCAATGAGAGCGCCCCGCGCGCCGAAGCGTACTCATACGACGTCGGCCCCGTCTCCGTGGGCAGCGACTTCATGGCGGCAATCTCCGGCAAGGACTACGGCAAGCTCTGGGCTATCATGGATGAGCTCATGGACACGCTCAGCGTGGCCAACCCCAGAGTGTACGCCAGCGTGATGCGCAAAATCGCCGCAATATAAAGCAAACGCGCCGCCCCTATGGCATGGGCGGCGCGTTTGCTTTGCGAATGAAAGGACGAAAACGAAAGAGGGGGCAACAAATGGAGATGTGTGAAAGCCCAATAAAGGGAGGTTTGGAACGCAGTTATTATATCATGCCCCACACCTTGCGTCAAATTTCCCACACGTTTTCCCACACCTCATAGTCACGGAATGTCACATTTTATGCTACCCGCTGGAAATTATTTTTTGCAGCAGATAACAAAAAACCCGCCGAAATGCCCTAAAACACTAGGTTTTTTGGCCTTTTCGACGGGTTTTTAACTTGGCAGGGGATGAGGGATTCGAACCCCCGCAAACGGAGTCTGTCTCCGAAATGCTTATGGGCTGAAACCGGCATAAATACTAGAGATTCTGAAACTGGAAAATGAATTTCCCACACCATTTCCCACATTTTTATTCTTCGTCGTCCGAATCTGCTTCCAGCAGCTGAATGTTTTTGTGGAGCGTACTTTTGCTTGAGTGCGTGTAGGTGTTCGCGGTAACCTGTATGCTTGAATGCCCCATGAGCGTTTTTGCGACGTTGATCGGAACTTCGGCGTCTTCAAGGTCCGTGCAGAATGTGTGCCGGAGGCAGTAGGGAACGAGGTCATCCGCAAGTGTCGACTCGACGACATGATTTCGGTACAGTGTCGCTCCGTTTGCAATATCCATTTCTCGGAGCAGCCTTGTCCACATCCGCCGGAGCGAAAATTCAGTGTGCCGCCCACCCTTCTGCTTGTGGAACACAAGATTGTCATCTGGCGATTTTTCCATGCCTAGCAATATTTCCTCAAGCTGCGGCCGCATGGGGATGATCCGGACACCGGCGTCCGTCTTGGTAGATTTTACTTTATCCTTTGTCCCACTCTCGATGGCTTTGTCGACGGATATTTCGTGCTCTTCAAAGTCGACGTCGTCCCACGTGAGGGCACGAAGCTCGCCCGGCCGCATCCCTGTATAGTACATGGCAAGCAGAATTTCACTGCATGGAATATTGGGCGCGACCTCGAGGAATAACTCACGCTCGCGCTCTGTCAGCGAGCGACGTTTCCCCTCGGTCGTGGATTTTGCAATCTGCAAATCCTCGGACGGGTCGAACGGGATCAAGCGCGTCCGATACGCCTTGTGAAATATCTGGGTAATCACCATGCGCACTTTCAGGGCGGTAGACTTCGACATATCAGCCGTCTCGTTCATGATGGCCTGCAAGTGCATTTCGGTGACGCTCGCGATTTTCTTTTTGCCAATGGCGGGCTTGATGTACTTATTGTACTTCTCGTCGTACATTTTGAGGCTCTTCTCGGTGATGCCCTGCTCGTCCTTGTAAAGAGCCTTCCAGCGAGCATACCATTGATCAACCGTAGCACTTTTGCTTTCGGCGGCAGCACCTTCCTCTAGCCGCTTTTTCATCTCGATCTTCTTCTCGATGGCCTCCTCCTCAGTCTTCCCATACGCTTCGTAGCGCCTACCATCAAAGGTAAACGTCTTCCTCACATACTGGTACTTCTTTTCTGCCATGCTCGACACCTCCATAAGCAAACATTTGTTTCAACTGTCCGGATTATTGGACACAACATCTTCTATAATAAAAAACAGAAATTAAGCTGTTGACAAAACAGTTAAAAAGTGGTAAACCGTAGATAAATAAAAACGCTAACGAAAGGAGCGACCAGAGTACGTGAACGAACTTGACTTGAAGATGATTGCTTTATCCAAGGAGCTGACCCCGGATGAGTTGGCCGCGCTTTCGCGATACATAGACGAGTTGATTGCGCGGCGGGAATCGTGCTATAATGGAACAAAAGTTTACGACGAGTGAAAGGAGACCATTATGAACCCGACAACACCGCTTGCTTTGACCGCTGTGATTTTAGCCGCCATTGGGACGACGCTTGCCGTCGTCTCCACCCTGATCTGGGTGCGGAGGGAGCGCCGAGAAAAACCCCATGCCCCCGCGAAATTGACGCAGGATGCAGAGGACACGCCGGAATACCTGTGGGCATACCACATAGTAGGTGAGCACTGCGGCCGGGACGGGTCGGGCGTTTTCCGCTGCTTCTGTGGCAAGTGTACGCCTGTCCGCATCGACCTGTCTGTAAACCCACGTCCGTCAGTGATAGATAGCCACGAGGGAAAGGACTGCTGCTGCAATGGCAGCGAGCGCGGACACGGCTGCAATTGCGGTCGTGATTATGAAGCGTCGTTCCTCCGTGCGAGCCTTTAAGGGGGGGTGGAGTATGAACCCGGACAAGCGACTTTATGTCGCAATTCTCGCGGTGAACGTAGTCAACCTGTGTGTACAAGTGATATTACTACTGCGATAATCGCGACAATCAGCCCCGCAAGGCCGATCCAGTTTTTTGACAACCATTCCTTTCGGGCTTTCGCACGTTCCACCTTTCGCTTCTTGACATTCTCGGGCGAGTTTGGATCGTGATGTGCAATGTTCTTCTTGTACGCAATCGAATTTTTGTCAATGCTTTCCCATTTAGCTGTTTTCTTCATTTTTCGCCCTCAACTGCACGATATACTCCCACGCCTGTAGCTTCTCCTCATCCGTGAGGGAGAACCACCTTGCGTCCAATGGGCTGAACAGTCCGCCATACGTGGCGGGCTGTTCTTTTTTTTTCGCGTAAAATTCATCAGTTGAAACACCAAAGTGCTTTGCGAGCATAATGCGCGCAGCGACAGGAAGCTCCTGCTTATCCATCCATTGAGAGGAAATATCTGACGAAATTCCGATTGCGCGTAGAGCTTCTAACTCGGTGACTCCGTTTTCGTTGCAAAGCCGAGTGAAATTTCTAAAAATTCTCTCGCGTCTAGCTTCCTGCTCGGCCACTTCACCGGACAGCCATTCGCTTGAAACTCCAAAATAATCTGCAAGCTTTTCTATTGTTGCGTCTGTCGGAAGATTCCCGGCTTTCCACCTTGTGACGGCGGATTTACTGAGCCCAATTGCAACTACAACCGCAGACGGCGTTTTGTTGACTTCATTGCATTTTTCGAGGAACCTCGAATAGAAAGTTGTCAAAGTACGGCACCCCATTCTTGTGCAGAATGACAAAAGTACGGAAAGTTCACCAGAATGCTTGACAGTACGGAAAGTACGCTCTATAATGGGCATATAAGTTAAAAACGGAAACGAAAAACCAGCCACAAGCGGCATCCGCTGCGGTAGTGAAACAATGTGAACCTAACCAAGCACATAGTAGCACGGCCGGTTAACTTTTGCAACCGTTTTTGATTAGAAAAATCAGATTTTAAGGAGGGAATGCAATGCCGGAAGCATGGACAGGGCGCATCATCGGGAAGATGCATAACAACTCTATCACGTCGTCGGATGTGGCAAAACAGCTCGGCGTAACGAAAGCGTATGTCTCGATGATCCTGAACGGGCGTCGTGCCCCGAAAAACGGCCGGGAGCGCATCGAGGCTGCGGTGAACGCCATCGTTGCAAGCCGCGCGGCACAGAACAAGGCCGAGAACTGAGAAAGTGAGGTTTGGAGCATGGCACGCGCCAAGGAGATCGAGAAAGCCATCATCGCGCAGGAAGGTATCCTGCTGGACGGCGTAGCGCTGGCGCGGGTGCTTGGCTGCCGCCGGGAGACGGCGAGCAGATGGGCGAAAGCGAACGGCGTAGAGCGGCTGGGAAGCCCGGCCAAGTATTTTTCGGGCGATGTCGCCCGAGCAATCGTGAATGGAGGGAAATAACGTGTACAGCGAAAAGCTCGAGGCGATCCTCATGGATTTCGCCGAGAAGTGGGCGAAGGAAGTGACAACCGCCGCAGAGGCGGAAGCTCTGGCGG